>JAUVKE010000199.1 GCA_030592105.1 Desulfobacteraceae bacterium | reverse complement strand
TTTATAAGAAAATGATGAATTTTGAATTATGAATGATGAATTAAGGAATTCTACTAATTTATAAAATGTCATTAACCGCTATCTCATTTTCATATTTTGTTGTGCCCGACAGGGCATGCTGGTTATAAAGGATGTTCTGTTTTACATTTTTTCAGGAGCAGTAACACCCAGCAATATAAGCCCGCTGCGTATAACCTTTTTAACAGCCAGTATAAGATAAAGGCGGCCTTTGGTAACAAGGGGATCTTCTGTCAACACCCTGTGTTTGTTATAATAAGTATGAAAACAAGAAGCAAGATTTATCAGATAAAAAGCTATCCTGTGGGGCTCCATTAACCTGGCACCCGATTCCACCACTCCAGGATACCTCTCCATTGCCTTAATAAGATTGATCTCTTCCGGCTCCTGGAGCAGTTTTACTGCGTCATCCGCCAAAATTTCATTTGTTTTTCCTTCTTCAGCCTTACGCATAATACTGCAAATCCTGGCATGAACATATTGAACATAATAGACTGGATTTTCATTTGTTTTTTGCCTGGCAAGTTCCAGGTCAAAATCAAGGGGACTGTCATAGTGCCGTGTTAAAAAAATAAATCTGGCTGCATCGGACCCAACCTCTTCAATTACAGCCTTTAGCCTGACAAATTCACCTGAACGGGTGGACATTGCAACAGGTTCCCCCCCGCGGAGAAGGTTAACAAGCTGAACAAGAATCACATTAAAAGCATCCCTGTTTTTGCCGGAAGCTTCGATGGAGGCTTCGATTCTAGAGACATACCCATGGTGATCCGCACCCCAGACATCTATTACACCATCGAACCCCCGATCAAATTTATCATAATGATAAGCAATATCCGAGGCAAAATATGTGGTAAGACCGTTTTGCCTGACAACAACACGATCTTTTTCATCACCAAAATCCATGGTCTTAAACCAGAGCGCCCCATCTTTCTTATAAATTATACCTTTTTTTTCAAAATATGCTAAAGCCGAATCCACCTTTCCTGAATCATAAAGACTCTGTTCGCTGAACCAGTTATCAAAAGTAATACCAAAAGAGTCTAAATCTTCTTTGATTTCCGACAAAACGATTTTTGCGGCATATTCGGCACAATATAATATCGCTTCATCCTCGGGGAGATGAAGCAGGCTATCTTTTTTAAGCTCTTTAATTTGTAATGCGATGGTGCATATATATTCACCCTGGTAACAATCATCGGGAAAGGGGAGATCAGCCCCAAAAGACTCTTTGTATCTTAAAAATACGGACATACCTAATTTTTTTATCTGTCTTCCGGAATCATTAACATAGTATTCCCTTTGCACATTATATCCGCAAAACTGGAGGATATTGGCCATGCTGTCACCCACAGCAGCGCCCCTTCCATGTCCCACATGGAGCGGTCCTGTGGGGTTTGCGCTTACAAATTCCACCTGAATTTTTTGCCCTTTTCCCATATGGGTGGCCCCATATCGAGAATCTTCATCATAAATTTTATGTAAAACCTTATGCCATGCAGAATTATTAATATAAAAATTTATAAAACCAGGACCTGCCACTTCAATTTTTTCCACTATCCCCTCAGAATCATCCAAAGATCCAACAATGACTTCTGCTATTTTTCTGGGAGCCATTTTCTGTTTAGAAGCCATAATCATTGCAATATTTGTTGAAAAATCACCCTGGGATACAACCTTAGGTTCTTCTACGAGTATATCCGGTAAATCGGCTGGGGATAACGCACCTTTTTCCCAGGCATTTTTCACAGCTCCAAGCACCAGATTCATAATTTTCTGTTTCATATATAAATAAATCCATTCATTTACGATTAACACAAATTTAAACAGCTATAGACCGTCACATAAATAATTTCAGCAATAAACTAAGCTCTAACCGTATGAAATCTGTTATTTGAAAATCTATAACACTACTATAACTTTTTTTGAAATCTTGACAAACTATATTTTATTACTATATTCTGCGTAAAATTACTATACCAATTAATTTTGTTTTTTATGCTTTTACAAAAGGAATCTAATTATGTCAGACAACGTTTTAGTAATAACAGATACAAGCTTTGATGCTGAAGTGCTTAAATCTGAAAAGCCGGTGCTGGTAGACTTCTGGGCCCCGTGGTGCGGACCGTGCAAGGCAATAGGGCCCATAATTGATGAACTTGCAGTGGACTTTGGTGATAAAATCAAATTTGCAAAATGCAATGTTGATGAAAACCCCCTGACCCCCGGCAAATATGGAATAAGGTCTATCCCCACCATAATTTTTTTTAAAAACGGTTCCATTGCTGAACAGGTTATAGGAGCTGTCCCAAAAACAAAATTAGAAGCGGCCATAAAAAAAGTTATTGGAGAATCTGCCTGATGAGCAATCCAGAATATGACCTCATTATAATAGGAGGCGGCCCTGCAGGTCTTACAGCCGGTCTTTATGCGTCCCGTTCCAGATTAAAGACACTAATGATAGAAAAGCTGTTGCCCGGCGGGCAAATTCGTGTAAGTGACGCACTGGAAAATTACCCCGGCTTTCCTGATACAATAACCGGAGCCGAACTTGCACAAAGGATGACTGAACAGGCCGGTAAGTTCGGGCTGGAAATTGAAACAAATGAAGTTCTGAATGTTGATTTCTCAAAAAAGATCAAAAAAATTTCTCTTCCTGATAAAAACATTTCCGCCCCCACCGTAATAATTGCAACGGGAGCGTCACCCAGAAAATTAAATGTTCCTGGAGAAGAAATTTTTTTAGGAAAAGGGGTCTCTTTTTGTGCAACATGCGACGGACCCTTTTTTCATAATTCCGTGGTTGCCGCTGTGGGTGGTGGAGATACTGCGGTGCAAGAGAGTATTTTCCTTACCAAATTTGCAAAAAAAGTTTATATTATACACCGAAGAGATGAGCTGAGGGCAACCAAAATACTTCAGGAACGCGCCTTTGCAAATGATAAAATAGAAGTCATATGGGATTCTGTTGTAACCGGAATAAAGGGCGGCCTGACAAATGTGGATACCATTACATTGAAAAATGTCAAAACCAATGATTCAAAAGATCTTAATGTGGATGGATGCTTCATATGGGTTGGAACCCGGCCGAACATAGAATTTCTTGAAAATGCTCTGGAGCTTGATAAAAACGGTTTTATAATTACAGATTCACACATGCGGACTTCTGTTGCCGGCGTATTTGCGGCCGGTGATATACGCAACACTCCTTTACGCCAGGTTGCAACGGCTGTGGGGGATGCGGCCATTGCGGCATTTTCCGCAGAACATTATATAACAAATTTGTGAGAAATAAAAATATGAAACGTGTTATCACCATTTGTATTTTACTTTTGTTTGTTTCCTCAGGTTGCGCCTGGTTTGAGACCAAAGAAGAAGAGACCGCCAGGGAACTTGCAGAGCAGGGAGTAAGCGCATTTACCAAAAGACAATATACCCTTGCCATTGAGAAATTTGAAAAACTTAAAACATGGTACCCCTTCAGCGACCTGGTGGTACTTGCTGATTATAAAATTGCCGATTCATATTATAGATTAAAAAGATATGATGAAGCTGTTTTGGCATATAATGAGTTTGAAAAGCTTCATCCAAATAACGAAAAAATGCCCTATGTATTATACCAGGTCGGGCATTGCTATTTGAAGCAGATAAATACACCAGACAGGGACCCAACGCCGACCCAGGACTGCATTAAAGCATTTAAACGGCTTATTAGCTTTTATCCTGACAGTGAATACACGCAAAAAGCAGAAGCATACGTCAAAACCTGCCAAAAGGATCTTGCTGCCCATGAATTTTCTGTGGGTTTTTTTTATTATAAAACAAAACAATATAAAGCAGCACTTTATCGATTCAAAACAATTTTGGCAGAATATCCGGACCTTGGTATCAATCACAAAGCATTGGAATACATACCATTATGCGAAGCCCATATAGAGCGGATAGAAAAACAGACCGGGAAAGAAGCTGTCCCCTGACGCCTAAGGGTTTACGCAAAAAAAGGGCTTGCTTATAACTAATTGGTAATTAGATGTCAGAATTGAGCCATGGTGAAATTTAAAGACCTCTGGGTGTTTGAGCGCAGCGAGTTTCAGAGGTCGTTATTATTATAGCTCAGTCTATTATTGAAATTAAAATCAAGCCCAAAAAAGATCATTTCCAAGCGGGCACTAACGAGGTTCAATGATAGGAGTAAGTGCATGCCTGATTGGCTGCAATTGCAGATATGACGGCAAAAACAAAAAAAACAGACAATTAATAAAATTAATAAAATTTGACAACATTTTACCTGTATGCCCTGAAACATCAGGTGGTCTTTCTGTTCCTCGGGAACCTGCCGGTATTACAGGGGGGGATGGGTTTGATGTATTGGACGGAAATGCAAAAGTTATAGACATTTCAGGAAACGATAAAACAGATGCTTTTATAAAAGGAGCCTACATTACCTTGAAACATCTGAGAATACATGATATTAAACGCTGTATTTTAAAAGCTAAAAGTCCTTCATGTGGAATTGCTAAAAAAATGCCGGTATATACGCTGGCAGATGGCTATAATATGGTTTCCCCTGTTACCGGCGTTACAGCAGCTCTTTTGATGCGGTGGGGAATACTTGTTGAAAATATATAAAGCATTAAGGCACCCATAAGGATTAAAAGCTTTTGTTAATCCACCGAACAAATAATGTTCCAGAAAAAGAGGTAAAAACAATATGTCAAGACAATGTGAAATATGCGGGAAAAAACCGATGGTGGGCAATAACGTAAGTCATGCCCACAACCTTACAAAACGCCGTTTTAATCCTAACCTTCAAAAAGTAAGAGCTATTACAAACGGCAGAGTAAAAAAGATAAGTGTATGTACCAGTTGTATTAAATCCGGCAAAGTCGTTAAGGCACCATAATTTCATCCGGCACAGTCAGGGGCTAAAGGAAAGCTCAATTGTTTTTTCGCAATAGCTGAAAAAACAATTGAGCTTTCCTTTTTCTAACCGTACACTGCTGATGTGAATATGGGCAACCTTGATGTGTGAATATGGGCAACCACAAGGGATTGCCCCTACTACCTCATCCGCTCGATATCAATAATCCCCTTAATTCCCTTTAAACCACTAATTATTTTACCAATATGTTCGGTATTCCTCACGCTTATGGTAAATAGA
>JAUVKE010000206.1 GCA_030592105.1 Desulfobacteraceae bacterium | reverse complement strand
ACAGGGGGTTGCCCCTACAAATATATAAAGGTAACACACGGGGAGCCTGCCCCTACAATATTATTTCATTTCTAATGCCTGAACCCAGATAACCGCATCCTGAGAGAGTTCTTTTCCATTATGCGTCAGATCTCCTCCGGCACCAAGAGCACAAAAACCCCACCAGCCTGCCTTTGGAATACCAAATGTAAATACACCATTTACATCTGCTTTTATTGTCATGGTAATCAGAGCATCATGAGGAGCATCTACCTTAGCCTCTCTATCAAATGCATTATCTTTAACATCATGGTTCAGATACTCTACCTCTATTTCAGCATAAGGAACCGGTTTACCCTGGCATGTCACAATTCCTCTGAAAACATTTCCAACCCAAAGGGCATAAGGTTTATCAAGTGGAATAATTTCTACCGGTAAAGGATCACCCACTGGTATATCCCAGTCTGTCGGGGCACCGGCTACATTAAAAATAACCTTTGTACACTGCTGGATATAGCTATTCTCAGAACCCTCATAATAAGGTGCGGGAACAAAATAAAAAACGTGATCTCCCATGCCTTTTAACCTAACATCAGCTTCATATGCTCTTCCGCTATTTGTCAAACTTGTAAAGGTGACAGGTTTTAATTTGTCAAGCAGATCCTTTTTCTTTCCTTTGTGCATTTCACCAAAGGCTACAGGTGGATGTATCTTGCCTTTTTCATCCTTCCCTATGTCCATAGTATGCCCTGCTTCAAAGGGGTGAGTAAAGACAAGCTTAAGATTAAGCTTCTTTGATTTCGGAACGCTGTCAGGGCTATAGATCATTTGAAAATGCGCAAAAGCTGGAACACTTAATGCAAAAATCATAAATACAGACAACAAAAACACAAATCTTTTCATAATTAATTCTCCATAATTAATCGTTCACTATTTTAATTTTTATCCATTAAATATTTTTTATTCTCTTGATTTAATGGGGCTAATTTTTTATTCTGTAATTTCTGAGCCTGGCACCTCTACTTCATGACCTGGTCCGGCGTCAAAAATGACCTTGTAACGGCCTTCAGGTTTTTTGAATGTAAACTCACTATCTTCATTCATTACTTCTTCTATAAGCGTCTTGCCTTCAGAGTTCACCACTGTCATTTTTACCCCGGCGGCCGAGGATCCGTCAGAAAACCCTCCCTCACACAAGATTGTCCCGTCACCTTCATCCGAGCATGAGCAAAGAGGTGTGTGAGCAAATACATTTGGGGTTAAAAAAACTCCAAGGACAAAAAATGCCGTCATAATTATTGCTATTTTTCTCATTAGAATATCTCCTTATCTTTAAGCATATTCATGATCTATCTTGATAAATCCCATTAATACAAGAATAACTAATGCTAGAATATAAAAGGCGATCATGGCCTGCATTCCGGATAGACCCAATAGATTACCGCCAGTAAATATAAGAACGGCTATGATTATCCCTAAAACAATCGGATAAAAAGTGGCGAAAAGCATCCATTTTGTACTTCCTGTCTCAACCCTGATCATCATAAGGGTAGGAATACAGGGAGGGTACATGGCCATAAAGAGCATGATGGCCAACACATGAAGGGCTGTCCAGTCTTTTTCTTTTTCCTTGATCCTCTTCTCCAGGACATCCTTTCCCCCAGATGGCGATTGATAAATACCCCCAAGGGTTGCCACACTGCTCTCTTTGGCTGCAAATGCGCTCATAAGGGCAATATTTACGCGCCAGTTAAAGCCCGCCCATTTGGTTAAAGGTTCTATAAAACGCCCGGCACGGCCCATATAACTGTTTATAATTGTCTCTTCCTTTATTTCTCTGCGAAGTTTATTCGTGCTTTTATTCAGCTTTTTAAAAGCATTGTAAACATTTTCGGCATATTCATCTTTTATCACTTCCCCTTCTGATTTAAATTTTCCCTTTTTTATAATTTTAAAGAATTCAAAATTTTCCTTCCTGAATTTTTGAACAACAGCTTCTTTTCCTTTTTTGCCTTTAGCACCCATCTTTGCTTTCTTATAATCTCTCCAATATTTTGTAAATTCCATCAAGTTGTCTCCTGCCAGAAGACCGGCATAAGGATTCTCCTTTCCTATCTTTTTAAAAAGGATCTGTTCTGTCTGATCAGCTTGACTTATATAATGGGTCTTTCTTTCTTTGCTTAAACCGGGAAAAGATATAAACGCATAAACAATAACAGAGACTATAATAACGATGGTGATAATTTTTTTGATAAACAGCCAGGTTCTTTCAATACAGCGGCGAAGAACTCCCTGGATAGTAGGCACGTGATATGGCGGCATCGCCATGACAAAAGGAGCGCTTTCCTTGTTCCTCAGCACTGTAAAGCTTAAGATTTTAGCTACGGAAAGAGCTATGATGATGGTAATTGTGGCTATAAAAAACATGGCAATCCCTTTATGTGCTGCAAAAAATATACCGATCAAAAGCACATAAAAAGGAATTTTTGCCAGACAGTTCATGAGCGGAATAATCATAATGGTCGCCATCTTGGCTTTTTCATCTTTCATGGCACGGCAGGCCATAACTCCTGGTATGGCGCAGCCACCGACATACAGGCCGCCAATGACCATAGGCAGAACTGATTGACCGTGGAGACCAAAATATCTGAATACTCTGTCCAGGATAAAGGCCATTCTTGCCATATAACCAGTATCTTCCAGGATAGCTATAAGTGCAAACAGGATAAGAAAAATAGGCACGTAATTCAGTACAGCGATGGTACCATCTACGACCCACAAGGGCATGGAGCGAAAGATGGGATCAAAAATAAATCCTTCAGAAGGAAGCAGCAACGCTATAATATCCCTGAACCATGCAAGCACAGGCCATGTGTAGACAGTGATTTTATATCCCTGAACAATGGCGATTTCATAAATAAGATAGATGGTAGCGGCCAGGACAATCGGCCCTGAAAAACGGTTACAGACCACATGGTCAATCCTGTCCGTGAGCGTCCTGCTTATCTTTTTAGTGCGGGTGACACTCGCCTCCACGATTCTTTCGGCCTTTTTATGGCGCATAATGGCTATAACCTTTTGTGGAGATTTCTTATGCTTTTGCGTAAACTCCTCTCTTTTTTCTTCCACTGACCTCAGTATTATCCCGCTTTTTTTTGAATATTTTCTAACCAGCCTTTGCGCCTCTTCATCCTTTTCCAGAAGCTTCACTGCCAGCCATCGAATCGGATAACGGCCGGAAATTTCTGTTTCCGTTGAGAGTCGTTTTTCCAGAGAATCTAAAACAGGTTCAAGATCATCCCCATAGTCAATTCGAAAAGGGGCATTTTGTCCTTCCTGGGTTACAGCCCTGATAGCTTCCTTAAGTTTCTTTTTTCCCTTGCCCCTGTTTCCTATCGTAGGAATCACAAGAGTTCCCAATTGCCGGCTTAAATTTTCAATATCAATCTTTTGTCCACGTTTTTCGGCCACATCCACCATATTCAGGTTAATGACAAGGGGAATACCCATCTCCGCTAATTGAAAGCTCAAATAGAGATTTAGCTCTATATTGGAAGCATCCACCACATTCACGACCGCCGCAGGTCTCTCGTTGAGCAGAAAATCCCTGGCTATCCGCTCTTCCTGAGTATAGGATGTGAGGCTGTGCGTCCCAGGAAGGTCAGTTAATTCGATCTGAACCTCTTCCAGATGGAAAGAACCGGTCTTTTTCTCTACGGTCACGCCTGGATAATTGGCAACATGCTGCCTTGCGCCGGTAAGAAGGTTGAAAACAGTAGACTTGCCTGAATTGGGCTGACCAGCTAATGCTACCATAATTTTTGGGGATTTATCGTTCATAACAGGGTTACCTCTACCTGTTTAGCTTCGGAATGGCGCAGGCTGATATGATATCCCTTCAGCAAAAATTCAATTGGATCCACAAGAGGTGCGTTTCGTATAACTTTTATACGGGTTCCGGGAATAAATCCCATATCCAGAAGCCGCTGTCCTATAACACCTTCTGAAGTGATATCCACAATTTCACACTCCTGATCTTGCTTGATTTCATCTAATGTCATTCTTTATTTTCCTCTTGAAAAAACAAAAAAGGCGTAACCAGAGCTTTATACAAAATCTCCAAGTTACGCCTTCACTTTCTCCGCGACCTTGATTGGCCGGAGACCGTAAGCCATCCCTTATTAAAATTTAATATTCTAATTTAATTAGAAATCACTAATAGTCTATCTCAAAGCTATTGTCAAGTTTTTTTATGTTTTCTAAATATTTTGATTTTTTTTGCAGCATATGAAAATTTTTAAAAAAATTACCACACAATATATTTTTTCATTCTTGTTCAGTTTCTGTATAACCCTCAATAATCCTTCATTGTCAAGCGTATCGCCTCCTGATAAGGTTGACTGCTATAAATTATCTTTGGCAGGCTTATCTGAAGCACCTGTTGCTTGAGTGTCTGAAATATCATATCACGCTTCCGGTTCAATGGTGGTGACGGCTATCAGACCATACAGGCCGGTGAACATGATGATTGCTAAATCCGGCCAGTTGTTTTTCAACTCAATTTTCCGCTTGTACATGACAATGACCCCAAAGAACAGCGATAGCAATATGCCGATCAACGCAAGCCATCCGTTTTGAATAAGGTTAAATTGTAAGTAACCGCTCGTCTTGTCGTTAGTTTTTATATAAAATGGGAACAACACTTTAAAAACTTTGTCATTTATAGTTATCCTGTCGGAAAACATTAACCCATGATAACGCGCTACAGGTTGATACATCTTATCCATTGCAACAGCACGAATCATGTGATCATCGGAATAGACAGCCGTCCGATACAGCGGGTTGATCAGGAGCTTGAAATCCATTGTATCAGGATTGTAATCAATAAGCGGCAGTTTGATGAGCCGGTAGTTGTTATATGTAACGAGATAAAGTTCACTTTTATCTGTCAATAATGTTCCGTAGATTTCCCTTTTCTTATTCTCTGAAACCTTGATGCTTCTGATTCCAATGTTAACGGGGATCGGGGTTTTGATCACGAGTGGTTGTCCGCCGACCCGCTTGACGTGATAAATGCTGTCATTTGCATCAACAATAAAATAACCTT
>JAUVKE010000090.1 GCA_030592105.1 Desulfobacteraceae bacterium | reverse complement strand
TTCAGTAGCTATAAAATTTTCAAAACTTGGAGTATCTTTTTTTTCTCCTTCATAATGCGTTTTACCTGAAGAATTATATTCATCCATATAATTACTCCAGTCAATGTCATCTCTAACATTCTCTTCTATGGTAACTTCTTTTGTGGAATCATCATCATCAGGTTTAAGCTCTATCTCATCAGTGGTCGACTCATCAGTTTCAATATTTGGAGCCTCTTCCAGTGTGGGATTTTCCTCAAGCTCCTGCTGGATTGCATCAATAAGTTCCAATCTGTTTAATTGCAAAAGCTTTATCGCCATTTGCAGCTGAGGAGTCATTACCAGCTGTTGAGTCAATTTGAGCTGTTGTTGTAATTCAAATGCCATTTTTAAAACTATTTTTTTATAAACAACTATAAACTAAAGTTATCCCCTAAGTATATACGGCGAACTGTTTTGCTGCCGGCAATTTTTTCAGGGGTTCCGGATTCAATAACCTGCCCATTATTTAATATATAAGCGTCATCACAAACCTCAAGAGTCTCCCTTACATTATGATCTGAAATCAAAACCCCTATGCCCTTATCTTTTAGAAGCCGTATGATTTTTTTAATATCGGCAACTGCCAGTGGATCTATACCTGCGAAGGGTTCATCAAGAAGAATAAAAGAAGGATCAGTTGCAAGCACCCGTGTTATCTCAAGACGCCTTCTCTCTCCTCCGGAAAGGAGGCCAGCCTTTTGCGACGCAAGATGGGATATTCCAAACTCCTCAAAGAGTTTATCCGCCCTGTTATTCTGCTCTGATTTTAATATGTGAAGCCCTTCTAAAACAGCAATAATATTTTGACGAACCGTGAGCTTTTTAAATACTGACGGTTCCTGGGGAAGATAGCCAATCCCTTTGCGCGCCCTTTTATACATGGGTAAATCGGTAATTTCCTGTTCCCCCATGAAAATTTGTCCTTTATCAGGCTTGACCATACCTATCCCCATATAAAACGTTGTGGTCTTACCCGCACCATTTGGTCCCAGCAATCCAACAATACTCTTTTTGTCAATATTTATCGTTACAGAATTTACCACTTTTCTATTACTATAAACTTTAACCAAATTTTGCAAAGAGAATGTTCCCATATTCAACTATAGATTGCCGGATAATAATCCTGTTTTAAAATTCGGTAAATATAACTCAATTACCTGATAATTCTTCTTGTGAAAAAATAACCTTCACAGGTTTTTTGTCACTGCTATCCACCTTAATCCGTCCGTCAGCGACATAAATAATGATCTTTGCACCGGTTACAAAAGTATTTTCCCTTGTCACGCTTGAATTACCTGATAAAACAAGAGTCTCTGTCTTAACAGCATATACAGCCCTGTCAGTTTTAGCAAACTCATTATCAAATATTATTTCAACATTACCTGTGGCAATAATCCTGCTTATGGATTCATTGGTTGCGGTCTTTTTTTTACCCGCCTTAACACTCTTTTTATAAAATATTTCAAGACGGTCAGAGGTCACCACTGTGGTTTTCCGAACAGTTTTGACGTTACCGGAAAATTCTGCGCATCCTTTTATCTGATCGATGATCAATCTATCTGCGGTAACATGAATTTTTCCTGAGCCAGGTTTTGCAGTGGGAGCCATTTTTGCATCATCAGCACTCAATGAAAAAAAGGAAAACAAATAACCACCGGAAAAATTACCATTAAACAGATAAAAATATGATGATACTTCTTCATGGCTTTGAATTGAGAATCATTTTATCATTAAAAAATCCTGACACATTCCCATCCAGCTGGAGCCTCTTTTTATCCAGGGTGACAGTCATTCCGGAAGCGGCAAAAGAGACCGATTCACTTTTAATTTTTACCGTAGTCTCTGTTATGATCATACGTTTATCGTGATCATAATGCAATCTATCTGTAAAAATCGTATAATCCTTATTTTTTACAACAACATTGTTGGTTACTTTTAGATCATTGGAGTCTGTATTGAGTACCCCTTTTTCAGCTGTGAGGCTAATCCGGGTATCATCCTTTAAAAAAAATATAACTGACAAACCCTTTAAAACCAATTGTTTCCCTATTTTGCCGTAATGTCCTGCATCTGCAGTAAGGGACCATTCTTTTTTTCCGTTTTTTGCAGCCTCATGGTATATTTTACCAATAAAAATATCTGCGTTTTCAGGGATCGAGGAGATAAGTTTTTCAGGCTCTTTTGTAACATCCCTGCGTTCCATAAAAATAATTATAATGGCGCATAAAAAAATAAAAGGGAAAAAAAGGAGCAAAAATTTTATTTTAATTTTTTTTACATATCTATGATAAAGCATTATAATCCTGCTTTATTATCCATGCCCAAAGATCTTTAGCCCTTAATATGGCTTCACAGACCTCCCGTACAGCCCCAAAACCTCCCTTTGCAATGGTAACCATATCAGCAATATTGATCACTGTTTCATGGGCATCGGAAACGGCAATTGAAAACCCCACCTGTTTCATTAAAGAGATATCAGGCAGATCATCCCCAACAAAAGCCATATTCCGGGCATCAACCCCTGTTTCTTTTGTTATTTGACCAAGAAGTCCTGCCTTATCCCTGACACCATCGTAAAGAAGTTCAATTCCAAGATCCTTGCACCGGCGGGAAAGGGCCTTTGATCGTCTCCCTGTGACAATACCAACATTTATCCCGTGTTCAATTAGAAGCCGGATCCCAAGACCATCTTTTACATTAAAGGTTTTTATCTCCACAAAGTTATCATCATAAATAATACTTCCATCCGTAAGGACTCCGTCCACATCCAGAAGGAGAAGTTCAACATTTTTTAAATTTTTCATTGTTTTTGATTTAATCCGGTATATTTTAAAGCAGCCAGCAGATGATTAATATAAATATTACCCTAACTTGCTTAAAAAGTTATACATTTTTTTATAGCCATCAACTCTGGTATTAAATCATAAAGCGAATCTATTTTTAGTGAATTGGGTCCGTCGCACAGGGCTTTGTCGGGGTCCATATGAACTTCCATGAATACTCCATCCACGCCGGCAGCCACTGCAGCCTTTGCCAAAACAGGTACAAACTCCCGGTGCCCCCCGGAAGTTTCCCCTGCACCCCCTGGGGACTGAACACTGTGGGTGGCGTCAAAAATTACAGGTACACCAAAATCTTTCATCACCTTAAGCCCCCTGAAATCGACCACAAGATTATTATAGCCAAGCATGGTTCCACGTTCTGTGACCACCAGCTGATTGTTCCCTGAAGCAGATACTTTTTCAATCACATTTGCCATATCCCAGGGAGAAAGAAACTGACCTTTTTTTATATTAACAGGTTTACCTGTTTTTGCTGCTGCAATAATTAGATCTGTCTGCCTGCATAAAAATGCAGGGATCTGGATTATATCAAGAACCTGAGCAGCTTTATCAACTTCACTGACCCTGTGTACATCCGAAAGAATTTTAATATCAAGCCTGGTTTTAATCCTTTCCAGAATTTTAAGGCCCTTGTCTATTCCAGGTCCTCTGAATGAATTTATGGATGTTCGGTTTGCCTTGTCATAGGAAGCTTTAAAAATAAAAGGGATGTCAAGCTTTTGTGATAGTTCTTTTAGATATGCTGCAATTGCATATGTGGTTTCATATCCTTCAATCACACAAGGTCCGGAAATAAGTATTAATGGTGATCCAGAACCGATTTCCATGGCACCTATTTTTAATCTGTTTTTTATTACATTTTTCATAAGTTTCCATTTTTTTACCGGGGAAGGCGCAAAAAGTCAAGAAGGCAAGAAAAGATATTGAAAGTTTACCGTACATATTAGCTGAATAGTTACAGTTTGACAAAGATAAAATTATATTCGCATAATAATTTTGAAACTAACTTTTGGCCCGGTTTTATCCTGGATCATTTATCAATTAATATAGAAAAATCCTGCATGAATCTACTGGTTCATTTCTAAAACATTATAAGGGATTACAAAATCATGGAAAACAATATTCAAATCGAAAAGCACGATAATATAGAATATGTTTGGACAATAACCATAAACAACCCTGGAAAAAAAAATGCCCTGACTCTCGATATTCTGGATCAAATGTCAGATTTTTTATCCGATCAAAAAATACGTAAAACTGCCCGGGCAATAGTAATCAGGGGTAAAGGTGAAGAGGCTTTTTCAGCAGGGTATGATATTTCAAAAATCCAGGGAGAAAATCCCCAAAGCCGGTCAGAAGCATCATCCCCTGTTTTATACAGGGCATTAAACAGCATAAAAAATTTTCCCTCCCCGGTAATCTCAATGATAAACGGGTTCTGCATAGGTGCGGGGCTCCACCTTGCCATTTCCACAGACATAAGGATAGCATCTGAGAATTCAAAAATCGGGATTACCCCTGTAAAACTCGGGCTTCTGTATCATCCTGACGGTATTCTCGATTTTTACAACCTTATTGGTCCGGGAAATACAAAAGAATTATTTTTCACGGGGAGCCTCTATTCGGCTGGAGAAGCAAAAGAAATGGGATTAATAAATCGTACTGTTCCCTTATCCGATCTCAAGGAGACCGTTTATTCCATTGCAAAACAGATAAGTCTTAACGCTCCTTTGGCGATCCAGGGAACAAAATATTGTGTTAATAAATTTTCAGAGAGCGTCTCTATAAAGCCTGAAGTTATGGGTGAGTGCATAGAACTCCGGGAAAAAATTTTCAACAGCCGGGACATAAAAGAAGGAAAACAGGCCTTTGCGGAAAAACGGAAACCGGTTTTTAAAGGGGAATAACTGATCTCCTATATTTAAGGGATCAAGTATTTTAAAAAAAGCTTGATTTTTCCCCTCATAATGGCTATTAACCATAGAGTAGGATATATTTACCCATTATATATCATGCTGGCATAACATTATGCTGGACATTCAAAATCTTGAAATGTTGTATTAATAAGTTTGATTGGAGGTTGCAGATGACCAAGCGTACTATTTCGTTAAAGGTAGAGACACCCATCAAAGCACATCATACGGCTCAAGTGGGATTTACCAAATTGGAGGAAGGGGAGGCTTTTCGCCAGGGGTATGATATAAAGCTCGATCTGGAAAGGGCCAAGCTTCTTACAGACTCATATAAAGCGACTGAAGATAAGCCGACTCCCATAAGAAGGGCAATGGCCTTTGAAAACATTCTGGCAAACATGACTATTTTTGTCAGGGACAAAGAACTGCTTGTGGGTAATTTTGCAAGGGATCTTAAAAGCGTGACACATTATCCTGAACTCCAGTGGAGATGGGTGGAAAAGACAACGGCACCGGGCCAGGTTTATGGAGATCTTTTAGATGAAGGGCAGTGGGAAGAGCTAAAAGATCTGCATAAATACTGGCAACCAAGAGCTGTTCATGGAATGGAACGGCAGTATCTTCCCAAGGGGATGGAAGACGCATGGCGATATAAGGGGGAATATCTCTTTTCCTATCACTGGGAGCATTCTACCCCCAATTATGAAAAGCTTTTCACTATCGGCTTAAAGGGAATTTTAGATGAAATTGAGCAAAGAGCGGAAAAACTGGACAAAGAGGCTGTAAATTTTACGATAAATGCATCCGAATATGCTGATAAAAAGATTTTTTTAGATGGAGCCAAAATATCTGTTTCAGCAGTTGTAAGCTGGATAAGCAGATATGCAGATCTTGCAGCTGAAAAAGCTGAAAATGAAAATAATCCGGAAAGAAAAAAAGAGCTCACCCAGATAGCTGAAAATTGTAAAACAATTTCACAAAATCCGCCGGAAACCTTTCAGCAGGCTTTACAGCTTTACTGGTTTATTCATTTGCTGGTCAATTTTATTGAACTGCCCCAGGTCGGTTCAGGTATAAGGCTTGACAAGGTAACCACCCGTTTTTATGAAAATGATTTAAAAGAAGAACGTTTAACAAGGGAATCTGCCCAGGAACTTGTTGAAAGCCTTTATGTCAAATTTCTTGAAACAGGTTTTCTCCATCCCCCCATCTGGACGGGAGTTGGAGGCGGAGGGCTGGGGTGGCAGTCGATTACCATCGGTGGTGTTGATGAAAACGGAAATGATGCATGCTCTGAAGTAACCAATATTATTCTCGACGCAATGCAGGAGATAAAGACTGTTGCGCCCCCTTTATCCTTCCGCTGGCATGATAAACTCCAGAAAAAAACAATTGATAAGGTTATTGAAACATTGGCATCAGGATTATCCGAGCCTGCCATATTTAATGATAAGATGATGCTCCAACGGCTTATGGCATATGGCGTTCCCATAAAGGAAGCAAGGGATTATTCCATAAACACATGCATGTGGTGGGTGATACCAGGGAAAAATATCTGTTTCAGGGCATCCAACAGCGGACAGTTCAGCCTCCCCAAAATGCTTGTTCTGGCCATGAACCAGGGAAAAACATTTGACGGCATCCAGCTAAGCTGTGATTCCCCGGACCCATCAACTTTTAATAGTTTGGATGATATTATCGATGCTTTTATGACTCACTTCAGGCATAACTTAAAAAGGCTTTTAATGGTCTCTAATATCGGGGATGCGCTTTATAAAAAATATCTCCCGCGGCCATTTTTATCCTCTCTCTTAGACGGCTGTATTGAAAGAGCCCAGGACTGCAGGGACTGGGTCTATGAGCCGGATTATAGAGATGTAATGCTCATCGGTATCAATAATGTTGCAAATTCCCTGGCCGCACTTAAGAAAATTATTTTTGATGATAAAAAAGCAACCCTTTTAGAAGTTGTTGATGCGTTGAAAAATAACTGGGAAGGGAAAGATGCATTACTCAAGGATTGCCTTGATGCGCCAAAATTCGGAAATGATGATGATTATGTCGATTTAATATGTCGGGATGTCTCCATTCAACTTACAGAAGAGGTGAGCACCCATAAGACTATTTACGGAACCAACTGGTGTGTTGACGGTTCCGCTGCCACTTCCCCCTTTATGCTTGGGAGCATGTGCGAAGCCACCCCTGACGGCAGAAAAGATAAAGAACCATTTCATGATGGAACCATATCCCCAGCCATGGGGACTGACTTAAATGGCCCCACCGCCACCTTAAAATCGGTTTCAAAAGTCGACCCTGTCCTAGCCTGGAATCAGCTGTTTAACCAGACCTTTCAACCGGAATTTCTCAAGGGCCCCTATGCGGATGTCTTTGAAAATTATCTCAGAACATTTGGAGACCTTGGGGTGCACCATGTACAGTTTTCCATTGTAGGAAAAGAACTTTTACAGGAAGCCCAGGATCATCCGGAAAATCACCCGGATCTCCTTGTCCGTGTCTGCGGATACTCCGCATATTTTGTGGATATGAGCAGAGACGTGCAAAACTGGCTCATGGATAGAACCTCTCAATCTTTTTAGGACAAAATTGTTTTTACGCATACTTAAAAACTAAAAATGACCGGCTAATAGATTTTTTATCAGCCGGTCATTTTTCACAGGTGCCTGAAAGATTAAAATTTATATTCGGCTAATATGTATAGTTAAAGCGCGTTTACGGTCAGTAGCGCTGAAGAGGTACATTAAATTTATAATATTTCAGATTTTTTGAAAGGGAATGTTTTACAAAGATCTCATAATATAATAACATAGTTTTGCTATAATAGAGGTATCTTGAGCTCTGAACTGAAAAAATAGCCAATGACATATGCAAACGAAATAAAAAAAACTATGAATCATAAAAATTTAAAATTAAAAGGGCTGATCTCAAATATTCAAAAATACAGCATTCAGGATGGCCCCGGGATAAGGACAACTGTTTTTTTTAAAGGCTGCCCTTTAAAATGCAGATGGTGCAGTAATCCTGAGTGCTGGAACAAATATCCTGAAATTATGTTTGATCAGGGGCTGTGTGTACAATGCAAAACCTGTATGGAAATTTGTCCGCAGAAAGCTATTTCATTTGATGAAACAAACAAAAAACCGTCCATAGATTTTAAAAAATGCGATTTTTGCATGGAATGTGTAAAAAATTGTCCCTCAGGAGCATTGAAAATAGTTGGTGAATTTATGTCCGTTAAAGATGTTATGGCGGAAATATTAAGTGATCAATTATTCTACCGAAATTCAAAAGGGGGGGCAACGTTATCCGGCGGTGAAGTATTATTTCATCCAGATTTTGCGCTGGAAATACTCAAGCAGTGTAAAAATGAACACCTGCACACCACCATCGATACATCCGGCTATGCTGACTGGTCTGTGTGGGAAAAGTTAATAAATTATGTAGATCTGGTATTGCTGGATATCAAGCACCTTGATTCAAAAATCCACAAAGAATGGACAGGTGTGGATAATACGAAAATTCTCGAAAATGCTCCAAAGATTGCAAAATTAACAAAAATGTGGGTACGGGTTCCGATTATTCCGGGTTTTAATGACACCCGTGACAACATAATCGAAACTGCAAGATTTGCTTTTCAGATAGGTGCTGAAAAACTTACCCTCCTTGGCTATCATGAGCTTGGCAGGATTAAGTTTGATGGATTGGATAGAGATTACTCCTTAAAAGGGTTATCCCCTTTAAAGGGAAAAAGGCTGGAAGAATTAAAAAATTTCATAGAGGCTGATAAAATCGGGATAAATGTTACAATAGGCTATTAGCCCTGGTTTAATCGGTTAAATGTTTAAGCTCTTGACAAACTACTAAACATTTATTAAGGCTAATAGGGTTAGGCTACTTTAATAGCTTTGTAAAGTCATTAAGCCTTATCCATAGTACGTTTTAACTTATTTGTCTGCTTGTAAATGGATTTTTTTTCATT
>JAUVKE010000349.1 GCA_030592105.1 Desulfobacteraceae bacterium | reverse complement strand
ATTTTCAAAGCAGTGAACTTCTTCTTGAACTCGCTCAGATGGAAGATCAGCATGAAAAGACCTTTGCGTCCTTGCGAGCTCAGCTTTCCGAAGATGAAAAAACATCTGCAGTGTTCGACCCTGAAGGCGAAGCCGTGCTTTATCTTCGCGCTCTTGCAGATACCAGGGTGTTTTTTAAAAAAAAGATAGATACTGGCTCCATGGAGGAAATATTGAAAGAGGCACTGGTGGCTGAGAAAGATTCAATAGTCTTCTATCTTGGCATGAAGGAGCTTGTTCCGGAAAAATCTGGAAAAGCAAAAATTGATTCTATTATTAAAGAGGAAATGGGACACATAAAATTACTTGGCAAAAAACTTGTTGAGTTAAAAAAATAATGAAGGAGAATTAAAGCATGGCAAAAAAACTGGAAATTTACAAATGTGATCTATGCGGCAATATTACTGAGGTTATGCACGGAGGAAAGGGCGCTATGCAATGCTGCGGCCAGGACATGATGCTTTTAGCTGAAAATACCGTTGATGCTGCAAAGGAAAAACATGTTCCCGTAATAGAGAAGATTGATGGAGGAGTAAAGGTAAAAGTGGGCGATGTTGCTCATCCCATGGAAGAAAAACATTATATTGAGTGGATAGAGATTATTGCCGGGGATACGGTCTGTTCACAGTTTTTAAAACCTGGAGATGCCCCTGATGCAGCCTTTAAAATTGAGGCGGATATTGGTAATATTACTGCCAAAGCCTATTGCAATCTGCATGGGCACTGGAAGGCGTAAAAAGCTGCGGATGCACAGGAACTGATAAAAGCTCTACAAGTAACGGAGGCTATATAAAATGTCAAAAGCACTTATTCTCTATTCAACCAGATCAGGTCAGACAAAAGTTATAGGCGAATTTATTGCCGAAGGTTTGCGTAGCAATGGGATTGATGTAGCAATTGTTGATGTGAAAAATATTAAAAATGAAGTGGATTTAACCGGCTATGATGCTTATGTGCTCGGCTCTGCAACCTATCATGGTGATATGATGAAAGCCATGAAAACTTTCCTGTTTTTGGCTGAAAAAGCTGATCTTAAAGGGAAGGCAGGAGCCTCTTTTGGTGCTTTCGGGTGGAGCGGAGAAGCTCCGGAGCGTATCTATGACACAATGAAAAATATTTATAAAATGAATATGGTTAACGGGCCTTTAATGCTTAAATCCAGTGCTTTTGGAGGCGGTATCAAAATGGCGCATGATTACGGTAAGGAGATTGCCAAAAAAATAGCCATTTAATTGTATAGAGTGATGTACTACTTTTTTTTAAAATTCAGATTAAAATGTAAAGGAGGATATTATGTCTACACCACAACATTGCCCAGGTTTTGAACAGTTCAAAAATTTAAAGATTTTTAAATGCAAATGTCCGAACTGCGGAGAGGAAAATGAAATCTTTTCTGATGAATTTGACAAGACACATACGTGCAAGTCGTGTGGTAAAGAGATTGATTTTACTCAGTGTTCTTTTGATGCAGGTGCGTAAAACTTTTTAAATATAGGAGCAAGTATATTTTTTTTCAGTAATGTCCGGTTAGAAAATTGCAAGAAATAGACATCCCTTACGCAAGATTCTAACCGGACACTACTGATTTTTTTTATTCGACAAATTAATTAACTAATTATAAGGATATTATATTATGGATAAATATGTATGCGAAATATGCGGCTATGTTTATGACCCGGCAGAGGGAGATCCTGATAATGGAGTAGACCCTGGAACAAAATTTGAAGATATCCCGGATGACTGGGAATGTCCTGTATGCGGCGTGAGCAAGGATAGTTTTTCAAAAGAGGAGTAGCATGGGAGACATGGGGGTCACATATTAAATATGTGGCCCATTTTGTACTCTCTTTAACCGTTTTTTTTATGAAAAAACCTGAAATTGATTTAACCAACTGTGTTCTTTGTGAAATATGCACTGATTATTGCCCTTCGGTATTCAGGCTTAATGTTGCAGGATTTGTCGAAGTTATTGAGCTTAAAGAATATCCTGAAGCAGACATTAATGAAGTAATAAAAAATTGCCCGGGGGATTCTATTTTCTGGGTGGAGTAAATTACGGCGGGTATTGCATAAATGAAGGACAGCTACAGAAAAATAAAAAAAAAAGTTTATAGGCTGCTCGGTCAGGATGATTTTACTGAAGCCATTAAAGAGATAAGCAGGCTTCCTGCAAGGAAGGTAATAAATCCCCTTATCTCCTCTCTGTGCAGCATTGATGAAAAAATAGAGCATCGGGCTGCTGTTGCAATCGGTATTATTATCGCAAAGCTTGCAGACCATGACATTGAATCAGCCCGTGTTATTATGCGCCGCCTCATGTGGAGCCTTAATGACGAGTCAGGCGGCATCGGCTGGGGAGCACCCGGGGCAATGGCTGAAATAATGGCAGGAAACAAGAAGCTTGATGATGAATATCGTAAAATTCTGATTTCATACTCTAAGCCGGGTAACAACTATCTCGAGCATGAAAGTTTGCAAAGGAGTGTACGTCGGGGACTGAAACGGCTTGCCTGCAAAAAGGCTTGATTGGCCAAGGCTTGCATGCCCATCCTTGAATGTATTTTAACACGATACAGCCTACCGACTTAAGCTGAAACCCCTTGTAATCTCAAAAGGTTATAGTAGGGAGGGCATTGCCTGCCATTAATAGGCTGCACAGAATGGCGGGCAATGCCCTCCCTACGAATTATTCCGCTTTAAGCTGACAGCCACAATATATAAGGAGGGAAAAATGTATTTTAAGCAGATTACTACTGAAGGGTTAGGCTGTTTATCCTATCTGATCGGATGTCCCGCATCACGAGTAGCATGCGTTGTCGATCCTAAAAGGGATGTTCAGGATTATATTAATATTGCCCGCGAGAATGGAATGCAGATCACACATATTTTTGAAACCCATATCCACGCCGATCATGTATCAGGTAATATGGAGCTTAAATCACGAACCGGCGCTGATATTTACCTTCTCAAAGATTCTCCGGCAGAATACAAATTCAAGCCTGTTGAGGAAGGAGATATCTTTGACCTCGGCAATGTCAGGCTTGAAATAATCAAAACCCCTGGTCATACCCCGCATTCCATTTCTATTCTTGTTACCGACAAATCAAGAAGCGATAAGCCCTGGCTGGTT
>JAUVKE010000458.1 GCA_030592105.1 Desulfobacteraceae bacterium | reverse complement strand
CTAATAGCTAATAGCTGTACATTGGCCTCAGTCTCCGCAAGCGGCGAAAAAGTGTAAACCGGCAAATGAAGGATGCCCAATTATACATATTTTATCTATATGTCCCATCTACAATCATTTTGGCTGGTTTAAAGATTTCCTTATTGAATTTTTCAGCAAGCCCATTAAGCCGTTTTGTAAGATCTGCCGGCTCTATCTCTTTTGCAATCTCCATCGGTCCTTTTTTCAAGCCTGATGCATTTAACAATGCTTTATCAATATCAGCGATCTTACAAACTCCCATTTCAATCAATTTTGCAGCTTCATTAATCTGCACAGCAGTAACGTCAGCAGGATCAAATTTATCAGTCGCTTTTGAAATATCAATTTCAGGTCTTCCATTAGACCAGTCAAAAAAACCTTTTCCGGTTTTTTTACCAAAATTACCAGCGTCTATTTTTTCATTTAACATTCTATATGGTTTATAATCAGAATGAAGATTTTCAGCATAATATAACAGAACATGCCTGTGAACCTCCAGACCCACAAAATCAAGAAGTTCAAATGGCCCCATTGGAAGACCGTTTTTTCTCATTAATGCATCTATCTCTTCAGGAAGAGCAATTCCTTCATCAATAATACAGCCCCGCAAAATATGAGTAGGGGCATTAACACGATTTACAATAAATCCTGGAACATCTTTTTCTACCCGTACAGGAATTTTATTGATTTTTAAAACAAAATCATAAGCTGTATTAATTGTTTCATCTGATGTTTTTTCAGCTCTGATAACTTCAACAAGTTTCATTATCACAACAGGATTAAAAAAGTGGAGCCCCATAACTTTATCAGGTCTTTTTGTAACCGATGCAATATCAGTGATCGATATGGATGAGGTATTGGAAGCGAGTATGGCATGTGCAGGCGCATATTCATCTATCTGCTTAAATGTCTCCTTTTTCAGATCAACAATCTCAGGGATAACCTCTATCACAAGATCTGCATCCTTTACAGCATCTGCCAAATCTACGCATGGTACAAGAAGTTCTGACTTTATCTTCTTAAAATGATCTTCAGAAACCTTACCCTTTTGAACAAGTTTTGATAGACTTTCATTTATCCTGCTTACGCCTTTTTGGACAAATTCATCTTTTATGTCCCTTAAAACAACTTTATAACCTGCAATAAGAGCAACTTCGGCTATTCCGTGCCCCATATCTCCAGCACCTAAGACAGTAACTGTTTTAATATTATCAACGTTCATAACTTCCTCCTGAATATAGTAATGTCCGGCTATGAAATTACAAAAAAGAAAATACGGGATGTCTATCTGTTTTTTCCGCTACTGCCCTGTAAATTCCGGTTTTCTTTTTTCCAAAAATGCAGTAGCTCCTTCTTTTTGATCTTTGGTCCCAAAACACATGGCAAAAAGCTCTTTCTCACTTTCAAGACCCACAGATAATGAAGTTTCCAAAGCCTTGTTAACAGCAATCTTTCCTAATTTTAAGATAACAGGAGACTTGGTTTTTATTTTATTTACAAGTTTTTCAACAGTCTCCAAAAGTTCATTTCCTGGAACAACTTTATTGACAAGTCCCAGCCCCAAAGCCTCCTTAGCAGAAAGAACTCCACCAGTCATTATAAGTTCCTTTGCCTTTTTTTCTCCAATAAGCCTGGTTAATATCTGACTGCCACCACCACCTGGTATTATCCCCACATTTATTTCAGGTTGCCCGAATTTGGCATCTTCTGCGGCTATAATAATATCACACGCCATAGCGAGTTCACACCCTCCGCCAAGAGCAAGGCCATTTACCATAGCCACCACAGGCTTCAGAAGTTCCCTGATAGTCTGGACAGCCCTTTTTTCACCCTTAAACATGGTAATTGCATCAGCAGAACTCATTTTTGGAAACATGGTAATATCTGCCCCCGCACTAAAAGCCTTGTCTCCTGCTCCTGTAATAACGAGAACACGAACATTATCATCGGCTTTTGCCTTATTTACCGCATTTGTCAGCTCTTCTCTTACAGTATCATTCTGGGCATTGAGCACATCAGGCCGGTTTAATGTTATCCAGCCCACATTCTCCCTTACTTCATAGATAATAGTCTGATAGTCCACGACAGACTCCTTTATTATACTTTGGTAAAAGGTTATATAGTTCGTCACCTAAATAATTTCAAAAATATTTGAACGAAAACCATATAGACCCAGAACTTCGGAATCACCTTTTTGAAATTTAATATGTGACCATCTATAGGATATTCTGCAACTACTTAATAATGTCCGGT
>JAUVKE010000314.1 GCA_030592105.1 Desulfobacteraceae bacterium | reverse complement strand
ATATTGGGATACAGGGCATTTACCATTAACAGATGTAAGTTTGAATGAGTTTTTTTTAAAATCGCAAACGCCTCAATTAACTGCTCCAGGCCTTTATGGGGCAGCATGAATCCATAGCTTGCAATAACAGTTTTTTCCTGTGGAATTTTAAGAGTTCCTGCACTTTTTGCACTTCTCATGGAACCAGGCAGATGCTTAACAACGCCATGGGGAAAAATAGCACTGTTTTTATATATACCCCGAGATTTAAACAGGTTCAGATCTTCCATGCCGTGCACCAGCAGGCGGTCAACCGTTGCAAGGAGTTTGGTGACAGGCGCAAGGGATGCTTTAAACCCGGGAATTTCCACATCTTTTGTTGCGTGGAAAAAAATGATTAGGACAATGTTATGCTTTTTTGTAAAAAGAATAATCATTTCAAGGTGTTTTGCACTGAAAAAAGCAAAATTAAACTGTAAAACAAGGGCATCAAGTCTCTCTTCTGCCATGGCAGCCAGCAGTGCTTCAATATCTCCTTTGCAATTTGTCCAGCAACGAAAAACATTGGCTTTGTCCGGCTCAGACCCTGTATCCGGCCCAAATGCCGCATCTGGTTTAGAAGCAAATATTTTGATATGAAAATCATCTCCGGGTAATGCTTCTGTAAGAAATTTTGAATAAGCGGCAATGCCGCATTTAGAGTTCCAGGAGGATACCCATCCAAGACGGATTTTTTTTTGAGAAAGGGGTTTTGTCCGGCGGATTCTTTGCTCAAGTTTTTTTAATCTGTTTACAGACTGATCCCAGGTAAACTGTTTTTCAATGAGTTTTTTTGCAGCATCAAGCCGCGGTTTAAGCTGATTATTTTTTGCAAAACGTACTTCATGCATCAATTTTCCAAGGTGTTTAAGATCAGGCTCCATCCAGACAGAGTTAAAAAGCTCCATGTGTGTGCCGGCAGCCTGAAAAGAGAAATCTATCAGCCAGCTTGTATCTTCAGTACAAAAATCAGACTGACCTCCATAGGCAGTTGTAATAACAGGAATTCTGTACAACATGGCTTCGGCCATTGGAAGACCAAATCCCTCACCCCTTGACGGCGCTGCAAAGGCATCAGACTCTCTGTACAGATCGGCAATTTCTGAAAGTGCAAGATCTTTATTGATGATCTCAATTTGTGGAGAGTCAGGAAAACTCTTTTTTAAGCTTTCTACCTGTTTTTCAATAGTATTATGAACATTTGGAAAGGTTTTAATAATGAGGCTGACATCGTCTTTTAAAGTAAAGGTTTTTGCAAAAGCTTTAAGCAGCAGATCAACGCCCTTGCGGGGAAAACACGAAGAGATATGTAAAAATTTATAACCTGTTTTTACTTTTAAAGTGTAAGGTTTTACATCCTGATTCCGAATATGATCAATACCGCATCCTGCTGCTGTTGCAGGCAAAAAGACGCCATTATCTATGAGGATTTTTTTATAAATTCTGATAAGACAGGCAGTCCGTCAAGGTGTTGATTAAACTGCTGTGTCCATTCAAAGGGGAGCATTGACTCTTCCCATGCAAAATAGAGAAGATTGATCTGGCCGTCCATGTCTGCAACCCTTGGCGGATAGAGATTACGGATAACAACATCTGCACGGCTTCCCTTTTTTCCCTTTTCCCAGAGTTTTTCGACTCCGGCAATTGACCTGACTGCACTTATGTCAGGTTCATAGTCGCCTGGTCCCTCTGTGGCAAAGAGGCCGACCATTCCGGGATTTTTACGATCCAAAGCCAGGGCTGTCTCCCTGTTGACAAGGGCAAGACTATAGGAAGATTCAAAAGGGCCTTCGATTTGATAGCGAATGGGGACAGATTTCAAATTTGTTTCTGAATTCGGGGATGGAGGGTTTGGAACATGAATTCCCTGCTCTTTTAAAAAAGTATACAATTGTTGTGATAATTGTTTTTTTGTAAATTTACTGGCATTTTGCTGCTGCTCCTTTATTAGAGCCCTTTTCATAGACCGGTCCAGGGAAAGTATTTTAATTAGAGCAGCAATTCTATGATGATCTTTTTCAGTGATCAAAATACCTGCCCCGCCCATAGTATAAGGGACGTTACTACTTTTATATGCCATGACAGGAACATCAAATGCCATGGCCTCAATTATTGGAACACCAAAGCCTTCATGCTCGCTCATGCATAAAAAAAGATCTGCTGTTCTATACCATGCATAGAGCTGGGAATCAGGAATTTTTTCTGTGAGTTTAACGGAGTTATTTAAACCGTATGATTTTATCAAGGCTGACAGCTTTTGGTAACAGGGATCAATTTCAGAGTAATCACCAGCAAGTACAAGCTGGAAAGGACGGTTTAACATTGTTTTTAAATGCCATGCAATGAGTATGAGATCTTCCTGGCATTTGTTGGGAGAGATTCGACCCACAAAAAGAATTGTATAAATATCAGATGATGCTGTCACAAGAGATTCATCCCAGTCTTTATTTCGAATAGCATCTATATCTATTAAAAGAGGGATCTCTTTTACATCAGTGTAACCAATAGTTCGCAGCTCATCAGCATTAAACTTTGAAACAGATATGCTTGCGTCCATAATCGGGAGAAATAATTTTAACTGCTCTCTGCCAAGACGCGCATAGAATCTGGAAGAAGAGCCTTTTGGAAAAAATTGTGCAGGGGTGATGTTATGATAGACAAGAATTTTTTTTCCTGGAAGATTCATTACCCACTCTGTAAGATCATGCCCCATGGAGTGATGTATCAGTATAATATCATCTTTTTTCAATTTCAGTTTTTTATGGGAATAAAGTTCTTTTTTTAATTCCGGGGCAACTTGCTCCACATAAATTTTTGAAACAAAACCAAACTTTAAAAGCAATCCGCGTATCAGAAGCATTGAATTGGTAATCGCATCACCATAGGCAGATCCTGCATGAAATTGATGCATGGTTATTTTTTTCATAATTTTTAAAGTGATAGGACTGCTTTTAAAAATCTTTCTTCTATTGTTTTATTTGAAAACCGTCTTATATTTTTATTGCCTTCATTTGCAAGATAATCTCGAAAATCAGTATTATTTCTTAAAACATGAATAGCTGCTGCAAACTTTTGATAATCCGGCTTGTCAAAGAGAATCTGGTTTTTACCAATGGTTTCCGAAACTGCACCTGTGTTCAGGGCAATAATTGGCAATGAATGAAACTGCGCTTCTAAAACAGGCAAACAAAAACCTTCATGGTTGGACATCAGTAAAAAAAAATGGGAAGATTTATAATAAGTGTGCAGCTCATCAAAGGTGACTGTGCCTCTTATATTTACAATCTCATTTAATTGGTTCTGCTGTATTAACTGCTCAAGCTCATCCAAATATACACTTAAACCGGAATCTATTCCACCTACAATGGTTAATCTAATATTTGGTTTATACATGGAGGCATAACTGGCCATAACCCTGAGTAAATGCTTATGGCCTTTGTTTGGCACAAGACGCCCCACAAATAGAATATTCACCTTTCCATCGTCTAAATTACTGGCAAGATCTGTTTTGATTTCAGCGTTTTTAAAAAAATCTAATTTGTGAAACGGAGGAACAACCTT
>JAUVKE010000296.1 GCA_030592105.1 Desulfobacteraceae bacterium | reverse complement strand
CCTTTCCTATTGATTGAACAACTCCAGCCAGCACAATATCCGATTCAAACTTGAGTTTCAGTTTCCTGAAAATTTCCGGCAGAGAAATTAAAACACCGACACCAACGGTGTTATCCATAACTCCAGGCCCTTCAATAAACTTTTCCTTAACAGTATAATTGTGATCAACATCATCCTGGAAAAATGTATCAATATGAGCCACAACAAAAACAGGGGGTTTATTCTTGGAAGTACCACTGATTATTCCAACAGGATTCTGATAATCATCAGTTGAACATTCATCAACTTTCATTTCAGCCATTCGTTCCATAATAAGTTTGACCCGATCCTGTTCAGAAAAAGTCGGAGCCGGTACCTGTCCAATTAGAACTATGTTTGTAATTATTATTTCACTGATAGACTTAATTACATCCACATATTCAGGTAATTTTGAGAGATAGTCCATAAGCAGCCTTTATAAATAGATATTCAGATTTTGTTCTGTTACATGAAAAACAGATCTAAGAATCACGATCATCAATCATAATATTTTAAAATTGCATCACATAAACCAGGGATAGTATATCTATCTGCCATTATATCAACATTAAATCCTGATTGCGTTGCAGTATCAGCGGTTATAGGACCTATAGCCGCTATAGCTGTTTTCGCCATAAGTGATTTAATCTTTTCCACAGGCAGCATATTATAAAAATTATGAACAGTAGATGAACTTGTAAAAGTTATAAGATCTATTTCTCCATTAGAAAGAAGATTTAAAATATTATCCGGATTAACATCTTCTTTTTTCGTAGAGTATACAGCTACTTCATCCACAACAGCACCCATCCGGCTTAATTCAACAGGAAGAACAGGTCTTGCTTTTTGTGCTCTCGGAAGAAGTACCTTTTTCCCCTTAATATCTTCTTTTGCAAATGCTTTAACAACCGATTCAGCTCTGAAACTCTCAGGAAGCAGATCACTTTTTAATCCAAAACCCAGAAGTTCTTTCTCGGTTGCAGTTCCGATAACAGCAGTTCGAACATGGTTCAACGCACGAACATCGAGCCCGTTTTTACTAAAAAGTCTTTCAAAAAATGCCTTAACCCCGTTAACACTTGTAAAAATCAGCCAGTCATAATCAGAAAGATTTTTAATAGCCGTATCCAATGGTTCCATAACGTCCGGAGGTTCAATTCTGATTACAGGAAACTCAAGACATTCTGCACCAAAATCAGAAAGAATCTTTATTAAATCGCTGGCCTGTTTTCTTGCTCTTGTAACAACAATTTTTTTCCCCATCAATGGGCGCTTTTCAAACCAGATCATTTTTTCTCTAAGCTTTACAACATTTCCTACAATAATAATCGCCGGAGGTTTGAAACCGGCAGTTACTACTTTTTCAACAATATCATCAAGTCTGCCCGTCAAAGTCTGCTGCCTGGATGTTGTTCCCCAGCGAACCAGCGCAACAGGCATATCAGTTATCATACCATGATCTAAAAGATTTTTAACAATATTTTTAAGATTTTTGACACCCATAAGGAATACTAAAGTACCCCCTCCTTTTGCAAGGGTTTCCCATTCAATTTCTGATCTGTTTTTTTTGGGATCTTCATGACCTGTTACAAAAGTCAATGTCGATGTAAAACGCCTGTGAGTCAAGGGTATTCCTGCATATGCAGGGGCTGCAATTGCAGAAGTAACACCTGGAATTATTTCAAAAGGGATATTTGCAGCAATCAAAACCTCTGCTTCTTCCCCACCACGGCCAAATATAAAAGGATCACCGCCTTTTAATCTGGCAACAGTTAAACCCGCCTCAGCCTTTTTCACAAGAAGATTATTTATTTTCTCCTGGCTAAGTGTATGATCGCCACCTTTTTTGCCTGCATAGATAATCTCGGCATTTTCTCCTGCATATTTTAAAAGCTCCGGGGCTGCAAGATAGTCGTAAATAATCACATCAGCTTTTTCTATAGACTCTTTCCCTTTTATCGTAATAAGACCCGGGTCACCAGGTCCTGCTCCAATCAGGGAGACTTTAACATTTTTGTTCATTTAAATTATCCAGTATCTGTTTTGCACCCAAAGTCAGAAGAATATCAGCCAGTTTTTCACCTATTGTCTCTGCCATCTCCGTTGAACCGGTCAGAGTCTCTTTTATCATGTTTTTCCCATCAGGATCAGCAACCAGACCTGTTAAAGAAAAAATATCTTCCTCAATTCTGCCAAAAGCTGCTATGGGAACCTGGCATCCACCTTCGAGACGTTTTAAAAAAGCACGTTCACCTGTAATTATTGTACGTGTTTTTCTATGATCGAGTTTTGCCACAAATGGAAGCACCTTATAATCGTTATTCCTTGTTTCAACACATAATGCTCCCTGCCCTACTGCCGGCAGCATAAATGATTTATCAAGATATTCTGTAATCTTATCCCGCATATTCATTCGCAAAAGACCTGCAGCCGCAAGAACTATTCCATCAAGATTCTCTGTTTCCAGTTTATTAAGCCTTGTATTTATATTTCCTCTTAAAGGAACAATTTTTATATCAGACCTTTGACGCAGCAGTTGAGCCATCCTGCGAAGACTGCTTGTTCCTATGCAGGCACCCTCCTTAAGCTCAGAAAAACTGAGATGGTTTTTTGAAATAAGAACATCATTTGGATTTTCACGATCCGGAACCGCTCCAATATAAAGCCCGTAAGGAATTTCAGCAGGCATATCCTTCATGCTGTGAACAGCAATATCAATATCACCCTGCAGCAGGGAATCTTCTATCTCTTTTACAAACAGTCCCTTACCACCAACTTTTGAAAGGGTTACATTAAGGATTTTATCACCTTTGGTCTTTATGATTACAAGCTCAGCAGATAAACCCGGATTTTTCTTTTCAAGCTCGGATTTCACCCAGTTCGCCTGCCAAAGGGCAAGAGCACTTCCTCTTGTTCCAATTTTTATTATATTAATTGTCAATCCCCGCATCCTGCACAGCTTGCAGCAGAACAGCTTCCACAGGATGACCCGGAAGCAGAAGAACTGACTGTTTCACCACCGCTCCCTTTACTCATAAATCCACATGCAGACATAAGTTTTTCTATTCTCTCTCCACCGCATAATGGACAAACTTCAGGTTCGGATTTTGATAAAACAAGATACTCAAAATTTTTTTCACAGGCATTACAATGATATTCATATATAGGCATATTTTTATTCCTTAAAAAATTATAATAATTACAATATTTGTAACTGCCAGGATAAATAGACTGAACTGTGTTACCAATATTATACTATATAGATTGTCACATAATAAATTTCACAAGGCCAGAGGAAGGAAGGCATATTATAATACTCCGACGACCGATAACGCAGTGAAATTATTTATGTGGCGTCTAAAATATCATACAGAATATATTAATGCAAGAAGGGAGAAAATGTGAATGGCTAAAAGTATAAACTACTTTTATTTTTTTCGTGTTTTAGTACTTTTGTGATAAGTTTTTTTGGTTCTGGCTTGTTAAGTTTAAGAATTAATGAAGAATACCTAAAAATTTTTCAATTACTCTATTTTCAGGATCATCAAGCAATAAAAAAATCAGACTCTGAAAAATACAAAAATTATTATTTACAGCTTTTTCAAGCATAAAATCTATTCTCTGTTCAACAGCATCAGATGAGCAGGTCATCCTATATAAATTTTTATCTTTTTTCCTTAAAAACAGAATTATTTCTCTTTTAACAGGATCTTTCCTTAAATAATCCCTGATAGCTTTAAGGTAAAAGGAAAACATATCTTTTTTAT
>JAUVKE010000142.1 GCA_030592105.1 Desulfobacteraceae bacterium | reverse complement strand
TCAATCCTTTGTGCCACTGCAAAAAAATTTATCTGGTCCTTTTCAGATAAAATTTTCACATTATCCTTAAAGCGGGTCTCTGCAAAAAGTCGTTTAAGCTGGTTTTCATCTCTGTGTACCAGTTCCCAGTGCAGAACATAATCCATGGTTGCCCTTATGGGGTTTGCCGGAGAAAAATTTCCCACCACAAGTATACCTCCTGGTTTTAAAAATTCGTAACAGCGTTTTAGCATGGATAAAAAAAGCATTCTGTCCAGATAATCAGCAAGCCCTGGAGAGTAGATAATATCCTGCTGTCCGAAATCATGTTTAACTTTGCCCAAAAACCATTTAAGAAGATTTTCGGTCATCAGGCGAATGGAAGCATTGTGGGGAAATATATCTACACGGTTGTTGGTATATTCCAGAGCGCCCGGATCTATATCAATACAGGTTGCTGCAATTTTTTCAGTATAGTCGCACTGGGATAAAAAGTCGAACAATTCCCGGTTTGAACCGCAGGCCAGGTTCATTATGTTGATTTTATTTCCATTATTCAATCTTTCCCGGGTAAGGGAAGCAAGGAGCTCCCCTAATAATTTACGACGTTTCCTTATCCCTTTGGCAGGTTTTGTATTAAGGACCCAGTGATCAATAAGCTCCCCAAGTTTACCATCTCCTTCCGGCTGATTTCTGTAGAGCTTTTCCATCATCAAAAAATCACCGGCATAACCTTTGGGTTTATAATAGGCCCTTTCAATGAACCGGCTCCTCATGAAAAAAGGGAAGATCTCTTTAAAAATATACCCTTTTAACAGATAGTCTTGTTCCGAATCACTAATATCCCAGATCAAAGATTCAAGCTGATTATTAAATGAATCAAATAATTTAGTACCTTTTTTTTTAAAATCATCCCGAATATCCTGAAATGGGTCTTCCTGCAAATCATAAGAAAGCTCAAAGATCTGAGCCTTGAATGTTTCAACTATTTCATTTGCTGCACGCCCTTCAGGGGATAAAAGGAAGTCTTTTGGGAGGGGTTTTGCTTCTCTATAGCCCTGTTTTCCAATTGCCAGCGAAGCTGCATATGTTTGAATCGGCTCCCGTTCTTCTAAAATTTGTCTGAATTTGGAACAGATTGATCTGGTGATGAGGGTAAGAAAATTTTGATATAAAAATGGATCCGCTGTGAAAATTTTATTTAAAACTTTATTGTTAAACAGGGAGATATCAGCATTCTCAGTTGCCCTTATATCCCGAACCCGTGAAGTCTCGTCAAAAAAACTGATTTCGCCGAAAAAATCTCCTGAGCCGAGCAGGGCCACTGTAACCCGGGTATCTTCAGAATTATAGGAGACTTCCACAGATCCTTTTTTTAAATAGTAAAAAGCCTTTGGTTCATCACCTTTAATTAACAGGTCATCCCCTTCCTTACAGAATATGTTCTCTGCGTAGGGAAGAATTTTTTGGATAACTGTTTTTGCGGATATTTCAGGTACATATGTCGGCCCAGCGATTTTTTTAAAAATCGGTATTACTTTATCTGATGTGCTGTCGTCAGTCATAAAATACCCTCCTGAAAATGCTTTTTACTTTCCGTGTTTTATTTGAATTAATATGTAATTTTTGAGCCTGATCTTTTAATAAATCAGAACCATTTTTTTAAAAATTACGGGGGATCGGATTTTCTTGTTTATCTCCTTTCAGGTATCTTTGAGGCACCGGTGTAATCCTGGTAAAAAGTCCCACCGGACTTTTATCCACAAGGAGTTTGCACCCGTAAGCCTTTTCTAGTGTTTCAAAAGTCAGCACATCTTCAGGAGAACCAAGGCTGATAATTTTTCCGTTTTTTAAAATAATGATACAGGTTCCATACATTGCCGCAAGATTAATATCATGGGAGATCATGACAACGGTCATTTTTTTTTCATTTTTCAATTTTTCCATTAAATCCATTGTATTTATCTGGTGTGCCAGATCAAGGGATGCTGTGGGTTCATCTAAAAGAATTATTTCCGGCTCCTGGCATATTGCCTTTGCAATAAAGACTCTTTGAGATTCCCCCCCGCTTAACTGGTTTATTCTGCGATGGGCAAGATGTTCAACACCTGCAAATGAGATTGCCTGCATTGCAATTTCCACATCTTTTTGACGACTAATGCCCAAAAAACCCGAATGGGGGGTTCTCCCCATGAGCACCACCTCAGAGACTGTAAAGGGAGAATCCGTGGGAATCATTTGGGGGACAAAGGCAATTTTTTTTGCCAGGTTTTTTTTTGTATATGAATCTATTTTTCGTCCAAGGATGTTCAGTCTCCCTTTCTGTCCTTTAATGATTCCGGCGGCTATTTTCATTAAAGTGGTTTTCCCTGATCCATTGGGCCCTATGATTACAAAAAATTCCCCTGTTTTTATATTAAAAGAGAGCCCCTTTAAAATTTTGGAGTCATTGTATGAATAGCTGAGATTTTTTATGGAGATTGCTGAAGCCATATTCTTTATACTCTGGAATGTCTTAAAAGTATAATAAACAGGGGGGCGCCTATCATTGCAGTTATCACACCCACAGGCATTTCTCCCTGAATCGGAAGTGCCCTTGCTAAAAGATCACAAAAGACCATGTATGCTCCCCCTCCCAGAACAGAGGCAGGTACAAGCACCCTGTGATCCGGGCCAATAATAAGTCTTAAAAGATGGGGTATCACCAGTCCCACAAAACCGACAAGGCCGCAATGGGATACAGTGGCGCTCACCATAAAGGAGGTGGTAATAAGAAGAATTAATGTCACAGCCTTGATATTGACCCCCATGGTTACTGCCATTTCTTTACCCAGAAGCAGGAGGTTCATGGAATCTGATAATAAAAAAATCAATATAAAGCAAGGAATAAGAATTGCCGTTAAAATTGAGACCTGGGTGAAATTTGTCATGGTAAAATCACCCATGAGCCAGAACATTATACTATGCAGCCTTGCATCCTGGGTCATGGAAATAAGGAACATTATAACTGCCGAGCAAAAAGAATTTACCATGACTCCGGCGAGTAAAAGGGTGTCCTGCTTTAATATGGCATGCCCTGAAGATATGGTAAGAACTGCTACCAATACTAAGCTGCTACCTGCAAAAGCTGTAATTGTGACCCCGGGATATTGGGAAAAACCGATGAGTATACCTGCAATGGCTCCAATTGCAGATCCTCCTGAAACACCAAGAATATACGGTTCTGCAAGGGGGTTCCGTAAAAGGGCCTGGAAAACAAGACCTCCCAGGGAAAGGGCGCCCCCCACAAGTGCGGCAAGAAGTACCCTGGGAAATCTGAGTTTCCAGATTATGGCACTTAAAAGGGGATCTGCATCAATATCAGAAAAAACAGCTCTGAAGATCTCATCTATTCCGATCCCTGTTGATCCGATACTTATCCCCAAAAAAATTGCAATTACAAGGAGGATGGATAAAAAAAACGAAATCGACAAAATACGTTTTATTATGTTATGGGGATTAATTTCGTTTTTTTCCATTGGTTTCGCTGGATTTTATTATTTCAAAAAGAAGTTCAAGACCGTCAATAAGGCGCGGAGAGGGTCTGTCAAAAAGATCAGAGTTAACCAGAAAAATCTGATGGTTCCTGGCAGCAGGGATCTGCGGCCAGCTTTCCCATTCTTTTTTTACTTTTTCAAAAAGCGCCCCCCGTGCCATGGATGTAATGATTATAATATCCGGAGCCAGGCCTAAAACCTGCTCACGACTGTAACGGGGATAGGTAACAGCACCCTGGGCCAGATTTCGTCCTCCGGATAGCTCAATTAATTCATTAATAAAGGTTTTGGTCCCGGCTGAAACAATGGGGGATACTCCTATCTGAAAAAAGACCCCTGGACGCAGTTTTTTTTTTGATGTTAAAGCTTTTATCCTCTGAACTCTGCTGTGCATCCTGGCAGCCAGTGCCTTTCCCGCTTCTTTTGCATTAAGTATTTCAGAAATTTTTATGGTCGCATCTATTACTGTATCAAGATCTTTCGGATCAACAGCAAAAACCGGTATCTCCAGGGCTTCGAGTTTATCCACAGCCGATTTTGGGTTTCCATCTTTTATGGCTATGCACAGATCAGGATTTAATACCATAATTTTTTCAATATCAGGATGAATATATGAACCGATCCTATATATTTTTCTGGATTCAGGGGGAAAGTCACTGTAGATGGTTACTCCTTTTAAGAGTTCTCCCTGTCCCAGCGCAAAAACAATTTCCGTGATGCTGGGTGCCAAAGAGATAACCCGCCTGGGGTTTTTGGGCAGAAGAACCTGCCGCCCGGTCTGATCTTTTGTTCTCCCTTCTGCTTCCTGCAGAGATGGTAAAAGAAAAAACAAGATGCAAAAGATAATTTTACAATAATATTTACAGGATTTTAGCATATTAAAAATATAGTTTATGAGCTTTTCAATGCCTGATTAATCGACGCCATTGCTTTTTGAACATTTTCCAGGCTGTTAAAGGCGCTGATTCTTATATATCCGTTGCCGCAGCTGCCAAAGCCTGATCCCGGCGTACAGACTACACCCGCCTTGTTAAGAAGGAGATCAAAGAAATCCCATGAGTCCCCCTTTGCATCTATCCAGATGTATGGAGAATTTTCACCCCCAATGCAGTCGAATCCCAGGGCTGTGATCTCTTTTTTTATGATTGCCGCATTTTTCATATAATAATTAATAAGGCTTTTGACCTGCTTTTTCCCTTCCTCCGAATAGATGGCTGCAGCGGCTTTTTGGACAGGATATGATACACCGTTAAATTTGGTCGCTTGCCTTCTGTCCCATATGGAATGGAGATAATGTACGTTTGAGCTGGAGTCGAATCCCCTGCACTCTTTCGGCACCAGTGTAAAGGCGCAGCGTGTACCTGTAAATCCTGCTGTTTTGGAAAAACTTCTGAATTCTATGGCAACCTCCTTTGCCCCTTTTATTTCATAAATAGAGTGGGGGATGGCGTCATCGGTGATAAAGGCTTCATAAGCAGCATCAAAAAGGATAAGTGCCTTGGTTTCCCGCGCATAATCGACCCACTGCAAAAGAAGCTCCTTTGATATTGTGGCTCCTGTGGGATTGTTGGGAAAACAAAGATATATAAGGTCAACAGGTTCCTTTGGAAGATCCGGAATAAAGCTGTTTTCACTTGTGCTTTTAAGGTAGCAGATATTTGAATATTTTCCCTGGGAGTATTTTCCTGTTCGACCGGCCATTACATTGGTGTCGAGATATACAGGATAAACCGGATCAGGTATGGCAATTTTAATATCAGGGGAAAAAATTTCCTGAATATTGGCGGTATCACACTTGGCTCCGTCACTTATAAATATTTCATCGGGATGGATATCAGCATTTCTTGACTGGTAGTCTTCGGCGGCTATCTTCTCCCTTAAAAAGGAATAACCCTGCTCAGGCCCGTATCCTTTAAAGGTGCTCTCTTCGGCCATTTCATCGATGGCCCCGTGAAAAGCTTTAATGCATGCCTTTGGCAAAGCTTTTGTTACATCACCTATTCCAAGTTTTATAATCTCTTTTTCAGGATTTGCATTTTGAAATTCTGAAACACGTTTTGCTATATCTGAAAACAGATAGGATGCCTGAAGTTTAAAATAATTCTCATTAATTTTGATCATTTTGTTACCTGATTTAGTGCTTGATTGAAAAATAGAATTTTCCGTTGAAATTAAGGGGACGAAAATTTTAACAGCGGGAGTTATAGCTTTCAGGATAGTGTTAAGGTGCCACTATGTGTCAAATTTGAGTCCAACGTATAGACTCACATAAATAATTTCAGCAATAGAACCTTTGACCGTATGAAATTCGTTATCTGAATATCTATAGATATCGGCGAAAAAATAGTTTTCATTCAAGCATGATTTTATATGAAAATGATAAATTGTGAATTATGAATTAAGGAATTCTACTAATTTATAAAATGCCATTAAACGCTATCTCATTTTCATATTTTGTTGTGCCCGATAGGGCATGCCGGTTATATAAAAATGTTTAAAAGTTAGGGAGTATACATTTGGTTGACACTACAAAAAAGGATAAATATAATTATGATACCTTACTATCTTAAGTCAATATTAAAATTCATAATTGCTTTTTAATTTGTAACTATTCAGCTAATATGTACGGTAACAGGTATAATCTGATTATGCCTGTTGCGTATCTTAAACCAGCGATGCTGAATAGTTACTTTAATTTTTTTAAAAGAAAGATAAAACAATGATTATCAATAAAACAGGTAAAATAATTGACGGGCTTTTTATGCTGGGTCATTCAGGGGTACCGGTTTATCTTGTTGATGGTGATGCACCTGCCATTTTTGATGGGGGCTTTTCCTGCCTGGGGGAGCTATATGTAAAAGAGATCAGGAAAGTATTGGGGAAAAGGGAACCGGAATTTTGTTTTTTATCCCATTCTCATTTTGATCATTGCGGTGCTGTTTCTACGTTTAAAAAACATTTTCCTGGTATAAAAATTGTTTCTTCGGCAAAGGCTAAAAAAGTTTTTGAAAGGCCCAATGCCATCGCCCTGATAAAACAGCTTAATAAAGCCTCTGAACCGCAGGTGCATGATAGTATGATAAGCCAGGGAGAAGTAAACGATTTTTCCCAATTTGAGGTTGATTTGACTGTTAAACAGGATGATGTATTGAAACTTTCAGACAACATAAGTGTTAATGTAATAGAGACTCCCGGTCATACACGGGATTGCCTGAGCTATTATATCCCTGAAAAAAAGATATTGATCTCTTCGGAGGCTTTTGGTGTTCAGGATATAACAGGCCATATATAT
>JAUVKE010000099.1 GCA_030592105.1 Desulfobacteraceae bacterium | reverse complement strand
TCTCCCTCTTTATTCTGTTTAATTATGTAGGCCTGACCGTCCTGATCAACAATTTGATTGTCCTCGATTATTGTCCCTACAATAACAACGCCCTCAGCGTGAATCGCAACGGCAGACAAAAAAGCAACCAGCACCATACAAATTAATCCTGTAAACATTCTTTTTTCCATTTTTTGCTCTCCTTGTGTAAGTGTTAAATTTACAAAGGCCTTTATGACCCTTGCAGCCCAATTAGTAATTAAGGGACAGCAATATATGTGCCAATTGCGGGGTAGATGCATATCCATCTGATTTTATAGATATTTTTTTATCGACACGCTCGCCTATTGTTTTTTATGACGTGAAATGCCTACACCAATGGATTGGTTTTCCACTAATAAGCACACTAACTATCTGTAATCACAATATTTTTGTTATGAATGTTTTTTGCTTCACCTTTTTTTGAAATTGAGGAAAAGGGTTCTTCAGAACAGCTTTCCCATTATGAAGAGCCTCTGCCAATACTGAGGGATTTCATGAAACGATTTGTTTCCCGAGGATGTTTCCGGGTTCTGGGCGGTATGGGAGAGGTTATTTGACATATGAAATGGTCAACAGGCGTGCGCTCAAAAGGCTGTGCCAGGTGCGGTTGTCGCTATACAGACGTTCGGGGATTTTCCACTGTAATTTCATCCCCACCTTCATATCCTTGTTTCCGACGGTTGCTTTCATGAAAGTGGATTGAACTATCTGAAATCATCAGGTTTCATGCCGTATTTTTTCAGAAGATCATAAAGATCGGCTCTGTATCTTCCTGCCAGTTTTGCGGCTTTGCTTACATTGCCTTTTGTGAATTCAAAAAGTTGAATTATATAATTTTTTTCAAAATCTTCTTTGGCAGCCTTTAAGGGCTTTAAGCCGTTTGGCTTGATATCTCTGGCCTGCAGAATCAAATCTTCATAAATGATATTTTTGGTGGTAAGAGCTGCGGCGCATTCAATCGTATTTTCAAGTTCCCTGACATTGCCGGGCCAAGTGTGGAGCAGAAGTTTCTGCATGGCGGATTTTGAAAAACCGCTTACATCCTTGTTTAACTTGCTTGAATATTTTTTTAAAAAATACTTTGCAAGCAGAGGTATGCTTTCTTTTCTATCTTTAAGCGGGGGGAGCTTTATTGGGATAACATGAATCCGGTAATAGAGATCTTCCCTAAAAGTCTTGTTCTCCACCTCTTTAGCAAGATCTTTATTGGATGCTATTATTATCCTGGCATCGACTTTCACAGTTTTTTCACTTCCCAGAGGATAATATTCCCTCTCTTCTATGACCCGAAGAAGCTTTGCCTGCATGGGAAAGGGCATTTCTGATATTTCATCTAAAAAGATCGAGCCTTTGGCGGCTTGAGCAAAAAAACCTTTTTTATGTTTTGTTGCGCCTGTAAAGGCTCCTTTTTCATATCCGAACAGTTCACTCTCCATCAAATTGTCAGGTATGGCGGCACAATTGATAGCCACAAACGGGCCATCTCTTCTGGAACTGGCCACATGCAGGGTCTTAGCTATTAATTCCTTGCCGGTGCCGCTTTCTCCTTCAATATGGACAATCGAATCTGTGGCTGCTGCCTGGGACACTTTGGCCATAACTTTTTTCATTGTACCGCTTTGACCGACAATGTTATCAAATCCGTATTTCTGTTTTACTTTATTGTTAAGATTCTTTACCGCATAAGAGATCGTGGCTTTTTCGAGGCACTGCTCGATCTGCAGCAAAAGGTCGTCCTCCTCAAAGGGTTTGGTTAAATAGCTGTACGCTCCTTTTCTCATAGCCTCAACAGCGGTATCGATTGCACCGTATGCTGTCAGAATGATAGCAGGTAGTTCCGGATTAATTTGATGAATATCTTCCATGAGTTCAATTCCGTTTTTGTCATTAAGCTTAAGGTCAAGCAAAGCTAAATCGATAACCTCGTCTTTTGCTATTTGGAGCGCTGCTTGTGCGTTAAGAGATGAAGCTACCTGGAACCCTTCGGATTCCAGCTTCATTTTTATTACTTTAAGTATGTTTTTGTCATCATCTACCACTAGAATTTTTTTCATAGCTTACCTGTTTCTTTATCCAAAGATTTTCTCTTTTTTTCTTCAATGCCAAGATCTATTTCTTTAAGATCTTTAATCTGATCCGTAAGACCCTTTATACGGGTTTTTAGTTTTTTTATCCTGGAATGTAAATCTTTTTGTTGATTTTTTGATTTGTCAGTATTTTTTTTCTGTTCCATGAGTTTTGTTTTCAAAGATTTTATTTTATGCTTTAATTTTTTAATTTCTTTGTTTTTACCAATTAGTTCCTCAAGCAAATTCCGATAAATTAATGCTTCGGTTTTAGTACGGCTTTTTTCAAGCTTCCTGTTACCTCCAAGGGTTATGAAGCATTCTAATGATTTTTTATAATCCCGCCCTGGGTTTTCAGGATGCATATATACCAACCCCATAAGGAATAACCCCTGACTTTCCAGTCTATTGGGGAATAGTAGCATGACTCTTTTAATTTCAGCTATGGATGCTTCATAATCTCCTTTTTCCATCAATTTCGCTGCTCTGGTAAAATATCTTTCAGCTTGGCCCTCTTTGTCTGGATAAAGGCATGGAAAATGGCCGCATCCTGTAAAAACAGATATTAATATCAGGCAACAGGCAAGGTAAAGATAAATGTGCTGCCAATTCCAGGTTCGCTTTGAACCCATATCTTTCCTCCATGAGCGGCAATAATATACTTGGTTATTGACAGGCCCAGGCCGCTTCCCCTGGCTGTCTCAATTTTTTCATCAATACGTTTGAATTTATCGAAGATTAAATCAAGATGTTTTTTATCAATCCCTATCCCCGTGTCAAAGACCGATACTTCTACAAATCTCTTTTCAGTTTGTGAAATACTCAGATTAACAATCACAAAATCCTGTTCAGATGTAAATTTTAATGCATTACCTATAAGATTATCCATCACCTGGGCTATCATCTCCTCATCTATAATAACAAGAGGTAAATCAGGAGATGGTTTTAATTCAAGATTGATTCCATTCTGTTCGGCAATAGGAGCTACCTTTAATATGCTTTTCTGAATTATCGGTATAATGGAGCATTTGCTGAAACGATACTCCATCATATCGGCCTCCATGCGGGACAGATCCAGGATCCGGTTGACGGATTTTATTAATCGCGCGCACTCTTCATTTACAATAGCTAACAATTCATCCTGTTTGTCCTTTCTGCCTGCATAGGATCCGTCACGAAGCATGCTTGCGGCTGTTTTAATGGCTGTTAAAGGTGTTCTCAACTCATGGGATACATAGCTGATAAAATCTGTTTTCATATTATCCAGCTCTTTCAGCCGCTCGCACATACTGTTAAAATGATCTGAAAGCTCTTCTATTTCAGGTGGAGAATTGATATTTATGATCTTTTGAAATTTTCCTTTTGCTATTTCTTCCGTTTTTTTTTGTAAAAGGAGTATGGGACGCGTTATGCTTTTTGTATTAAAGAATGAGATCAGAACGCCCATAATAACTGACAATACTGCTATAAAAGAAGCTACCTTAAAAACATGTGAACTGATCCTGTTGGACAATTCTATTTTTTTTTCTCCATCGAATCTGGCTATCTTTATAAGATGCTCCAGTTTTATGTTAATTTTGTCTCCTAAGCGATTATTCTCCTCAATATATTTTTTGCCCGGATAGCCGGAATCCTTTTCCAGTGTCTTTATATCACCCTCGAATTTGAAAAGATAATTGAGGTATAATTTTTTTGCCTCTTCAAAAGCCCCTTCCTTTTTACTGTTATCTATAAGAGACTCCAGTTTTATCATATCTTCTTTGGTATAATTCTGAATTTTTTTAAATTCATTAAAAAAATCTTTATCCTTTGAAATAAGAAATTTATTACCAAAACCCACTTGCGCATAAATAGTCTCCTGCAGATGTTTGACAATCCTTATGCTTGTTCCATCTATAACGGCGACAGAACGAGTAAGATCATTGATCTGCTTAAGCTTAAACGGCAGATATACACCCATAAAAACAATCATCAGCATTATCGCTGCATAGCCGAATGCAAGTCGCTTAAATATTGTTATTTTCATCAGGATATGTCATTTATCTGCATTTCTTCGACATTAATTGTTTGCAATTTTGCCAAGCCTTATCAAGCCCAAAGGGGGAAGATTATACATTGGTTCCAGATAAAAAGGGGGAAAGACAAGGGAAATATTCATAAAAGTCACTTAGAGCTTATTGCAGCAAGAGACCTTTGAAAATTGTTCAATTTCATTCAAGTTCAAGGAAGGCGATCAAATTTAACATCAGGTTTAACCACAGAAACAGACTGTATTTCGAGAATTAAATTTAAGCCTGACGCGTTGAATCGAGCAAAAGAGGATGTTTTGCAACGGTCTCTCAACGGATTAAGAAAATTTATCAGTGCCGATGATTAAACCCCGATGATTAATTTTTTGTCCTGAAATAATATCAAATATTTTTTATCTATGCAAAAAGACTCCTTGTATGTCAAGTGAAAACATCTACATCAGCAATTTTATAAAAATTTCCTGAGATGCTGGTTATTGACAAGTATCGTACTCGTAATTATTATCTGTTATTATTTTCAATAGATAAAACTTGTGAAACAGATTCACCAACACGAAAAAAACAGTTTAAAAAATTTTCAAGCATGAATGTCTCGACAGGTTTAAAGATAGATTTATAATCCTAAGATGTATTTCTCCAGACAAAACAACATGTAACAGTTAATGAATTGTGTGATTTTCTTGAAGAAAACGGTCTGAAATATGAATCCTATTTTGTCTTTTGTCAAAAAATTGAATCCCCGTTCCTAAGTTATATAGGCTGAAATATTACTGAATAATTTAACAGGAGTGCCAAATGAATAAAAAAAAAGAAACGCATAAGTTTAAAACTGAAATCCAGCAGCTTTTGAATGTAATTATCAATTCAATGTACTCGAATAAGGAAATCTTTTTGAGGGAATTGATCTCCAATGCTTCAGACGCCATAGACAAACTCCGCTTTAAATCTCAAATCGATCCCGAAATCCTTGGGGATGATATTGAATTTAAAATTAAAATTACCCCGGACGGAATCAAGCAGACCCTTGAAATATCCGATAACGGAATCGGGATGACTTATGATGAAGTACTGGAAAACATCGGAACCATAGCAAAAAGCGGCACAAAAGCTTTTATAGAAGCGATCGAGGCATCACAAAATCAGGATTCACTCACACCCGAATTGATCGGACAATTCGGTATAGGATTTTACAGCGCCTTTATTGTGGCGAAAAAGATTACCATTATAACAAGGGCAGCAGGTTCTGATAAAGCAACGCTGTGGGAGTCCCACGGTGATGGCTCCTTCTCCATAGCCGAAACGACAAAAAGTTCTCGGGGCACAGTCATTATTTTGGATCTCAAAAAGGGCGACAAGGATGGGCAGGATTTTACTGATCAATGGACTATACAAACTATCGTAAAGAAACATTCCGATTTTGTCAGCTATCCCATTGTTATGGATGTGGAAAAAAAGGAACCGATTCCAAAGGAAGACCAGCTTCTTGATAAAAACGGTAAACCGACAGGAGAAACGACTAAAAAGGTTATCAGCGAGGAAACCCTAAACTCCATGAAGGCTATATGGGCTAAAGAGAAGAGCCAGGTTTCCGATGAAGATTACGAAGAATTTTACAAGCATCTAAGCCATGACTGGAATCCGTCCCTTACCCATCTTCATTTGAAATTTGAAGGAACGACCGAATATTGCGCCCTCTTGTATATCCCGTCCAAGGCCCCTATCGATCTTTTTTCTGCGGAAACAAAACACGGCATGCAACTCTATTGCAGACGGGTCTTTATTATGGATGATTGCAGGGAATTGATGCCGGAATACTTAAAATTCATAAAAGGTGTTGTCGACGCTCCAGACCTGGATCTTAATGTAAGCCGGGAGATACTCCAGCAAAACAGCCTTGTAAGAAATATCCGCAGAAATCTTGTGAAAAAAATATTCGATCTCCTGTCGAACATGGAAAAGGAGCAATACGAAAAATTTTATAATGAATTCGGTTCGGTTCTTAAGGTTGGTATCCACTCAGATCCTGAAAACAAAAACAAGATCGCCGAGCTTGTCAGATACAAAACGACCAGGTCAGAAGACAAATTAGTCTCTCTGAAAGAATATGTAGACAGGATGGATAAAGAGCAAAAGGATATATACTATATTACCGGAGATAATCTCTCCGCCATAATAAACAGCCCCCATCTTGAACAATTAAAAGAAAAGAATTTTGAAGTCCTCTTAATGATCGACCCGATTGATGAATGGGTTGTGCAGTCTCTCACAGAGTATGACGGGAAGAAACTGAAAAGCGCGGAAAAGGGGGATCTTGATCTGGAAAAGGTAGATGAAAAGAAAAAGAACGAGTATACCGATCTTTTCAATTTTATAAGAACCAAACTCCAGGATAAAATCAAGGAGGTAAAACCGTCGACACGGCTTAAAGATTCGGTAGCCTGTCTATCGGAAGGGACATACGAGATGAGCGCCTATATGGAAAAAATCATTAAGGCTGCCGGGCAGAACCCCCCGGAAGTAAAAAGAGTCCTGGAGTTAAATATCGATCATCCTGTTATATCTAAAATAAAAGCTCTTTTTGAGAAAGACGCAGCCAATCCTCTTATAACTGATTATAGCAACCTGCTGTTAGACTTAGCCCTTATAAGTGAAGGCAATAAGATAGAAAATCCTGCGCAATTTTCAAAGGACATCGGCGCAATAATGTCTAAGGCTATAAAGATCTAAACAACTATTAATCCACCGGCTGCTATACCGGCAGTGGATTAATTTTGATTTAGAAATGCTTGCTATCAGTGTTGTTTGCCGCTTTAAAAGGAGATAATCAGCCTACTTCTTGGAGAACTTTCCATGGCATTTCAGGCTTTGCGCCTTCGCAATAAACCGTCCAATAGCAGAAGAAAAAATAAACCAAAGCTGTTTTATGGCTGGATAATAGCCATTTGCTGCTTTTTCAGTGCCCAGACTTACGGTTTTTTCTTTTCTCTGGGGGTGTTTTTTAAGCCCCTGCAAGGGGAGTTTGGATGGGGAGCCGGGATTATCTCTACTATACACTCGCTCCATCTGGTGGTGCTCGTTGTTTCAATGCCCATATTGGGCAGAATGGCGGACAGATACGGTGCCAAGAGGATGTTTGCCGTCAGCGCCGTGTTTATGGGTCTCGGTTTTTTCCTCTGCGGCACAGTTAAAGAGCTTTGGCACTTTTACCTCTTTTATCTGATAGCTTCCCTCGGTGTGGGTGCTGCCACAGCTCTTCCCACATCAATTGTCCAGAAGTGGTTCACGAAAAAGAAGGGGCTGGCCCTGGGCATTGCATCTTCCGGCATCGGGGCAGGACCTCTTGTAGCGGCCCCATTAGCACAGTATTTAATCTCCCATTACGGCTGGCGAGCCTCCTATTTCATCATCGGGGGATTTGTATGGATCGTTCTGACAATAGTTGCACTGGCTATGGTGGATAAGCCGGAGGACATGGGCCTACGGCCACTCGGGGAAGAAGAGTTCAATACTTCAGTGCATGTTGACCGGCAAAAAGGGCAAGACCCGATAGAAGGAGAGCCCTGCCGGCAGAACAGGACTGGATGGACTGCCAGGGACGCCATAAGGACCAAAACGTTCTTCTTATTGGGCATTATCTGGTTATTATGTGCTGTTCCGATTCATCTCATTATGATTCATATCGTTCCTTTTGCTATAAATGAAGGCATACCTGGAGGGACTGCTGCCGCAGGTCTCGGGTTTATCGGTGGAATAAGCATGGTCGGCAGACTCCTGGGAGGCGCCTTCTCTGACCTGGTTGGACTGAAGAAATCGCTCATAATCGCTACTTTTTTTACTGCGGTCGCTTTGTTATGGCTCCCTGCCATAGAAAACATTTATATGTTTTCTATATTTATCGTTATCTATGGTTTTTTTTACGGGGCAAGGGTACCTCAGATACCGGGATTGATAGGGAAGTATTTCGGCAACATGAACCTTACGGAAATTATGGGAATTCTCTGGGCACTAGCCGGAATCGGAGCTATTATCGGATCTATGGCCGGAGGCATTATATTTGACATGACCGTTAGTTATGTCATTGCTTTTTTATTCGCCGCATTTTGCTTCGGTTCTGCTGGAACACTGGCCTTATTCCTCAAGGCACCTCAATCCGTTGGAGCGTGTTCAATGTCCTGCAATTCCAACCAAAAGCGGAGGTAGCCTATTTAATCGCTGGATTAATAAGAGAAAAAATCAAGATTAACATCCAATGGATTTTATATTGCCTTGTTCACAATATTGAGAAAATTTGCAACTTCGGGAAAAGTTACTCCATACATGGAGTATAGAGGGGAAGAATAAGAGGGATATGCTTGTACAATACCGAATATG
>JAUVKE010000282.1 GCA_030592105.1 Desulfobacteraceae bacterium | reverse complement strand
TGGTGTTACGTATAGATCCGGTGGCGCGATTATACAAAACAGTGACCGAAAACTAACAGATATTCTTGATGAACTCCCAATGGCGGATTATAATTTTGTTCCACCTGTATCAGAATACAGTTCTGCCTGCGGGCTTCCAAGAAGTATAGCTATACTGGAGGTTGGAAGGGGATGCCCTCACAAATGTATTTATTGTTCTGAGTCTGTAATGTGGCAGCAACGAATAAGGACATTCAGCATCGAGCGTATTGTAAAAGAGATGCGGCATCTTTCTGAAAACCATGCTGTTGAGTGTTTTTTACTGGCATATGATCAATTTACAGCTAAAAAAGAATTTGTTGAGGATTTTTGTAATCTTGTAATACAGGAAAAATTAAATCATCTGCCGTGGTATTGTATTTCCAGGCTTGATACTGTTGATGACTTTCTTTTGCATAAAATGCGTGAGGCGGGGTGTGAATCAATGTGTTACGGCATAGATTCCGGTTCAAAAAAGACTCTTGCGTTTATCCGGAAAAAGATTAATGAAGATATTCTTTATAAACGAGTAACAGAAACTACGAACCAGGGTATTATACCGACTTTAAGTTTTATTATAGGTTTTCCTGAAGAAGAAAAGACTGATATAGATGCTACTCTGATGCTTGCTTTAAAAACGGGAATTCAAGGGAACAGCAACCCTCTGTTGCAGCTCCCTACAGTTCTTCCAGGAACAGATCTTCATAAAATTTACGGAAACAGACTTGTTAGAGAAGTAGACACCTACTTTTCCCTGGGCCTGGAGTTTCATGATGGTTGTCGCCTGGCTTCTGATAACCGGATAATTAATTCAGACCCGCTTCTTTTCAGCAGTTTTTATAATCTTCCATGTCCAGGACGATCCCTTGAAAAACTTGGTCTTATTGCAGGGTCATTCCCTTTGATTATCAATCTTTATCCCAGGACTTTTCTTTTATTGGTCATTGCTTTAAAAGAGTCTGCAAGTGATCTTTTTCTTGATTTTACTGATTGGGTAAGTGATCAGCATTCAAAAAAAATATACCATTTAACTCCTGCAGACTGTTTTAAAAATTTCCCAGAGTTTGCTGACCACATTTTTAAAAAAAAATATATAAAAAAGTGGAATCATTTTTTGGAAATCATAAAATATGAAACAGCTTCTTTGGAAGCAGGTAAATTTTCACAAACAAAAAAAATTTGTACCGAAGATTTGTGCTGCCTTGAAGAAATCATACCTCAGTTGAGGGAGAATGTTATTATAACAGGTTTTGAGTATAATTTACGGAAAATAATTGAAGATTTGAAACTGGGAATATTTAAAGACAAATATCCTGTTGAACCTGTTTGGCTTGTTTTTCTTTTTGAAAATAATGAGCTTGAAGTTACTGAAATCAATAATTTCGGCAAAGATTTTCTTGGTATGTGCACCGGAATCGCTGAATTAAAAGATATTACAGCAGCGCTTTATTCCATGTATGGTTCAAATATGAAAAAAGATGTTTTTAATAAAGAATGCCAGGATGCCATGGAGGGGCTGTTCGAGTTAAAACTGTTGACGGGTGCAGAATAAAATGCTGCAACCTGTAGTAATATATTTTTTTGCAAGTACCCATGATTTATGCATTTATGCTCATTTCAGGTATTGAAAAAAACCGCAAATTCAGCATTAAGTGGTAAATACCTGGAAAATATTGCACAGAAAGGAGGTGAAAAAATGCTGAAGACAAAAAAAGTGGAAAAGAGAACTTCATCGGCGGCAAGTTGCCACGCTCCATCATGTCATGCTCCATCATGCCATGCACCATCATGTCATGCACCTGCGTGTCATTCACCTGCGTGTCATGCTCCATCATGCCATTCACCGGCATAACAGTTTAATTTTTTAAAATTTTGCATAAAGCGGGTTGATTTTTCCATCATCCCGCTTTATTTTTAACAGCATTTTCAAATGGCAAAAGACTGAGGTCTCAATTTAATACTCCTCCCAGGAGATTTTAGTTCAGATTTATCTTCGTTTTTCCATGGCTGCTTCTCTTCCGGCTATACGCCCGAATGCCAGGCACTCACCAAGATTGCCTCCCCCCTGATACAGCAGGCCGAAAATTGAACCGAGTTCTCCGGCGCTGTAAAGCCCGGGAATTGGGCTGGCGTCGGGATAGAGTACTTGAGCTTTAAGGTTTCTTCTTGGTCCGCCTTGAGTGTTTATAAGGCATGGCCAGAGCTGCATGGCATAGTACTGTCCCGTGTCAATGGGCGTAAGCATCTTTTCAGGACGATGGAACTCAATATCTTTGCCTGTGCTGCAATAATTATTATAGCGCTTCAGGGTGTCCTTAAGCGTTTTGGGGTTTAGACCTGTTTTTTCAGCCAGTCCGGCAATTGATTTATCAGCAATAATCCATCCCTGTTTAATCTCTTTAGAGTTGTTTTTTGACCATTTATATCTGCCCCGGTTGTATCCAATGGACGAAGTTATCATTGGCCCGGACAGGCAGGCCTCTTGATCAAAAATAATAAAGCATGGGATTCGCGGATATTCCAGACTGTGCGGATCAAAATAATCGACTATAAAATTATAGGCATGGGTTTCAGCATATTCGGAAGCAAAACGCCTGGCAGATTTATCAACATAAATAAAACGGGTGGAAGGCGGCCGTACAAAAAAAGCTGCCTCAAACTCCGGCGTCTTAAAACCCAGTGCTGCGGAAACATTAAAAGTATGCCATAGTTCTGCCCCTGCGCGCTGTGCCATTTTAATACCGTCACCTGTATTCCCGGGATTCCCCAGTGAGAAATAAGGGTATCCCTTGAGAAAATTCATTTTCATCCAGTCATTGTATTCGAATCCCCCGCAGGTAAGAATAACTGCCCGTGATGCTTTGACGTATATATTTTCACCGTTTTTATTAATGACGGCTCCGATAACTTCGCCATTTTGACCGGTCAAAAGCTCGCTGGCTCCGGAATTATGCCAGACATCTATTTTACGTTTTTCTACATTTTCACGCAGAAAACGCCAGAAGGAATTTTCAGCTTCAGTGTTTTTTCCGGTTATCATACGTTTTTCAACGGAATCCGAATCCGGTAATTGCGGAAAAGAAGCACCTCCGTATCTGTGCGTTCGGGCACCCATATCTTCAAGCCATTCCCTGTTTTTACAACATTCTTCAGCATATCTTCGCAGCATTTCCGAATCGACTGCTCTCCCAGTGCGAAAGCACAGATTTTCAAGATAATTAAGCCCTTTATTCAAATCCGTTAAATTAAGAAATCCTCCCAGGGCAGTGTTAGTGTTGCCTCCGCCCTGACCAAGCTTTTCCGTTATAAGAACATCAGCTCCATTATCATGCGCTGTAATTGCAGCGACTGCTCCAGCACCGCCAAATCCGATAATCAGTACCTCTGTTTCATAGCTCTGGTTCATATTTTTCTCCCCAAACTGTGTCTGGGTGAAATATAGCATGTAACAATCTACAGGAACAAGGACAAAATACAACTTGCCAGTCATAATTCTTCAAACACTTTACACGTTTTAAAACATTGAAATTTTTCATCAGTCTTTTCTTGCTCTTTTCAACCATTCATTTTTTTCTGAATTCCAACCGTATTTCATATTTTTATGTGTGGTTCTTTTGTACGTACAAGTCAAAATTTCGTATTCGGCACAAAAATATATTCAAGAGTGCTGACCCTCCTTACTCCATTCCTTGCCATAGCTTTCGCGCCTTGCCAGGCAGACGCCCCAAGACTTAAAAATGCTAATTTTTTTTTGAGCGCGCCCTTACTATAGATTGTCACATAATAAATCAGAATTAAACAACAGGGTAGAGTTAAATGCTTAAAACCTTCAAGCAGTAAGTGCTTTATAAAAAACGAGTTTCACCATTTTTGTTATTTTTTTTATTAAATTTAACCAGGCTCGGCCGAGAATTATTGACAATTGTATC
>JAUVKE010000214.1 GCA_030592105.1 Desulfobacteraceae bacterium | reverse complement strand
TTAATTAATTAGAAATTTTAAAACTCCTGGCATTTTAACCCACATTTTGCTTATTTCCAGAAAATATTGAAAATCAATCTGTTTTTGATATTTTATTGCAAAATAGAAAAGCAGGTATCAAAAAACTCAAAGAGTTGACTTTTAAAGAACAAAATGCAGATTTTAATCTGTAACCATTTAGCTGATATGTATAACTTCAGGTATAATCTGAAGCATGCTTAAAATCAGCGACGCTGAATAGTTACTGTTTAATTTTTATAAACGCAGCTTCTTACTACAGGGTGCCCTGCAGTTTTTGGGCCTGGTTTTATCCTGGGCCACTTAGGTTCGCACAAAAATAAATTAGCAATTTTAAGTGTTGAGTTGTGAGTATTGAAAAAAAACTTTACTGTTCATACCTCATATCCCAAATGGCCGAAAAACCAACACCATTTTTTATAACCGGTTAGCACGCATATTGTCAACCCAAATTCAAACTGCAGAATAACTATTAAACTGATATGTAAACAACAGGTATAATCAGATCATACCTGTTGCGTATCTTAAATCAGCGACGTTGAATAGTTACAATAAAATTTGAATTCCCTTAACAAATCTTTAAACAACAAGGACAATATGAAAAAAGATATAAGGGTATTAATTGTTGATGACTCAGCCGTTGTCAGAGAAATATTTTTCAAAGAGTTGTCAGCCATAAGGGGTATTGAGGTTGTTGGTACAGCACCCGATCCATATGTGGCAAGGGATAAAATAGTTGAATTAAAACCGGATGTGCTGACATTAGATGTGGAAATGCCCCGGATGGACGGCCTGACTTTTTTAAAAAAACTTATGAAATTTTATCCGATTCCTGTAATCATAGTCAGTTCCCTGACAAGCAAGGGTGGGAAAATGGCCATGGATGCCCTTTCCCTGGGGGCCGTTGAAGTGATGTCAAAACCGTCCGCTGCCTATTCTGTGGGCGACATGAGTGCGCAGCTTGCCGATAAAATTAAGGCAGCAGCCTGTGTGGATATTCGATCGACAAATTTTGTAAAACGTGCTGAAAATATAACAGAACAAAAAACTGCCATTTTATCATCCTCATTGTCTTCGACCACCAATAAAATCATTGCCGTGGGAGCCTCCACAGGGGGAACAGAGGCCATAAAAACTGTACTTGCGAGTATGCCTCATAACGCGCCTGGGATTGTAATTGTTCAGCATATGCCTGCGTTATTTACAGCAGCTTTTTCAGAAAGGTTAAATGGATTGTGCAAAATAGATGTTAAAGAAGCAAAGGATGGGGATTCTGTTGTAAACGGCCTTGCTCTTATTGCTCCTGGAAATTATCACATGCTGCTAAGAAGAAGCGGAGCACGTTATTATGTCCAGGTGAAAACAGGGCCCATGATTCATCACCAGCGACCTGCTGCTGATGTCCTTTTTAAATCGGTTTCCCGCGCTGCTGGCGCAAATGCCGTTGGTATTATACTTACAGGAATGGGCGCAGATGGCGCCCGGGGACTTTTAACAATGAAAAAAGCAGGGGCCGGAACCATTGCCCAGAATGAAAAAACCTGCGTTGTTTTTGGGATGCCCAAAGAAGCCATAAAACTTGGAGCTGCGGATAAAGTTGTCGATTTAAACGCAGTTGCGCAAACTTCCCTTGGGATGTTTAATTAATTATTGCATTAAAAATAAAATACAAATATAGGTATATCAAATACAGAATCAAACTATGAATTTCATACATGGAGGTAATTGTTATGCCATTGAAAGTTCTCTCGGTTGATGATAGTAAAACGATTCGTATGATTGTAAAAAAAGCATTTAAAGCCTTTGACTGCACGATTTCTGAAGCAGAAAACGGAGAATCGGGGCTAAAAGCTGTTGAAAAAGAGAAACCTGATCTGATCATTCTTGATATTACAATGCCGGTTATGACCGGAGTTGAGATGCTGGGTAAATTAAAAGAGAATGCTGATCTAAAAGATATCCCGGTAATCATGCTTACAGCAGAATCAGGGAAAGAAAATGTAGTTCAAATTGTAAAAATGGGTGTTAAGGATTATATGGTAAAGCCCTTTAAGGGTGAACAGTTAATCGAAAGAGTCCAAAAATTAGTAACTCTGGAGCCAAAATCAGGAAAATCCGACAAATCTGACGGAGATGAAGTCGCTAAATATTTTTCTGTTAACGGAGATATTTATCTTCTTGCTGCTCCTGAAAAGCTTACGGGTCCTGTTAGTGCAAAAATTGTGGGGGTATTCAAAACAAAGCTTGAAGAAATGGGTAAAATGGGGAAAAATAAGTTTATACTTGATCTTGGGGACATATCAGATTCAGACATGACACTCATTAAATTAATTGTTATGGTAACAGAGAAATGCCAGGAATCAAAAATACATGTTCGGGTGGTGGGGACTTCAGGCATTGCTGACAAGTTAAAAACATTTACAGAAACAGGTGCAATCCCGATTCATGCATCTGTGGATGCTGCAACCGGAACATTTTAATTTTTTTGTAAACTTTCACATATAGATTATCAGATAATAAATTTCATTACTTATCAAAGCCTTTGACTGACGTACAATAAGTACGCCTGCCAAAGGCTTTTCCTTTATTTGTATAAAATTAATTGATCGTTAAGTAAAAAAACAGCTTATACATCTTGCTTTTTTGTATGGTATAATATAGTTACAAAAAGGATATTTTTTTGACTCTGATTTGATATAAATATGTAAATTACTTGCTCGGGAGTTGCCATGCGGATAAAGAAGATTTGCCCTGGGTTGATATTTCTATCTTTTTTTGTATTTTTAACATGTTATACATCAGCTGCTTTTGCAGATTTGAAATGGAGCTGTAAAGGAACAGAATATAACCTGACTAAGATCGGCATTTATAAAGGTCTGGGTCTGGGCCTTGCCCCGGCTGTTAATAATGGCGCAAGCAGTCTTTTTGGCGGTGTGCTGTCACCTGACCCCCCCCTTGCGAATAAATTACTCTTTCTTAATTACCAGCAGTTTATTCATTTTGATCGCCTCATGGATCACAAGGGTTCCAGCATAGACCACAGGCTTAATGCTGCTACCTATGCCATGTTTAACAGAATATTGTACACAAGCCCCATATCCTTTGCCAACGGGAATGCCCGTATAATACCTGAAATAGCTATTCCATGGGCCTATTCCAGAGTTAAAGTCGATGGAGAGGTATACAAAAGGAGCGGAATGGGTGATATCAAGGTTGGGGCCTCGGTATACTGGAAGAATATGTTTTCTGTTAAAGGTAATGGCTTTGATGGTTTCATAGGCCTTGATCTTTCTCTACCCACTGCAAACTACAAAAAGGATCATCTGAATCTGGGAAGCAACATTTATGAACTCCTCTTTTTTTTTGAAACATTTGCGCTTTTAGATATTGGTGTGGGGGAGGGGCTTTTATGGAAAAATCATTTACAGTTTAATTATTATACGGAAAATGATGATTTTGTAAATCCGGTTACCCACGATCGTGATTCAACCTATCTCTTTGGTCACTATTTTCAATATAACTATATGCTTGCTTATAAATTTTCCAGAGAAATCGGCCTTGGATTTGCTGGCTTTTATAATCAGCAATTATTTAATGATAAAATGGATAGCCATGAAATCAGAAATTCAAAAGAGATGTCCCTGGGAATCGGCCCCCTGGTTACATATGCGGCACACCATATTGAATGCAGCTTAAGAACTATTTTTATAGTTGACGCGGAAAACTACCCCGAGGGGTCTGTTACAACATTAATCTTTAATTTTATCTTTTAATAAAAACAATGAAAAAATTAATAGCCTCAGAATTTACTCAACATCGTATTTTTATGGGAAGACTTCCTTATAATGAAGATTTGATTACAGCCATAGAAAATTTTTGCAGAGAAGCAAATATTAAAACTGGAGAGTTTTCTGCTATAGGCGCTCTTTCATCGGTTACAACAGGCATATACGATCAAAAACAACAGGTCTATGTTACAGCCGTGGAAAAAGGGGAGTTTGAAATATTGTCATGCACAGGAAACATCTCAATAAATGACGATGCCCCCATGGCCCACGCTCATATAATTTTATGCGATGAAGATGGGATAACCTTTGGGGGGCATCTATTTTCCGAATCTATAATTTTTGCCGGAGAAATTGTTTTGCGGGAACTGGCAGGGGAGACTCTGACAAGGGTTTATGATGAAACAACCGGGTTGATGCTGTGGAAGCAATAGTTCTTCCCGATTATCTTGATTCGTCATTATGACATTTTAAACATCCGGTGAACCCTGGATGGGGAACAGCCGGAGCATTATCTTCAAGATTATCAGGGTGATGACAATCAAGACACTCTGCATCTTTAACAAAACCATGGTGCATATCAGGAAAATTTCTGATACTTTTTCCATGAAATCCTATATAGGCGCACCCTGCAAAAAAGAATGCAATAATAAAAACATAACATATTAAATTACGAAATAAAATTTTCATATCATTAACAATCCTTACCCCTGATCCACTTATTGTTTAGGATCGAAAATTATATAAATTGAACAAAAATTGTGAAGGATTTTGGTTCATATACAAGGCGCATTAAAGGTTGAATACTTGATGTATTCGGCCTTTGATGCAACGCAGTAGATGGGCCAAAAGACAAACAATTTAGTTCAAGTAATTTCATTTCCGATCCTTAAAGAAAGACTGATTTTACTGCTCCCTTATTTGACCGTCTCCTAAAACAATAAACTTGGTGGTGGTCAGTTCTTCCAAACCCATGGGGCCAAAAGCATGGAGCT
>JAUVKE010000078.1 GCA_030592105.1 Desulfobacteraceae bacterium | reverse complement strand
CAGTTCTCCTTCCCACGCCCCAGCGTGGGAAGGAGACAAGAACCAACATCAAAAAAGAGTAAACCACAAATGAGAGATGCCGAAAATTTTGAAAAAATAACATTTCAACCATTACTCAGCATTAAGCATTCATCCTTTGTTTTCATATAAACAGCAATGGTGTGGATACTATTTATATATGCTTTAAGATAAAAAATTTGGGTGCGTTATTGATCGTCAACGTACAGCCCTTTCAAAATCATTATCTTAAAGCATATGGACTCGAAAGGAGCAAGTATATGATTTTGGGAAAAGATGGGGTAGATATTATTCAAAAAGCAGGGGGAATTGATTCTATAGAGGAAGCAAATGCTGTTATAAAACATCGTATGGATGATGGTAATTTTTTAAAAATAGAGCAGATCAAAAATCCTGAGGTTTTAATAAAAATAGCAAATGCCATTATAGTTTGCGATCCTGACAAAATTTTTGTTCATAGCGGTTCTGAAAAAGACGCTGCTTTTATCAGAAATTTAAGTTTGGAAAATAAAGAAGAATCAAACCTTGCCATTAACCAGCATACCATCCATTTTGACCTCAAGGATGAGCAGGGAAGAATCATAGACAGAACTTTTTATATTGCAGATTCTGACGAAGATATAAATTCTCTTGCCAACAGAATAGACAGACACCATGCCCTTGCTGAAATAAAGAATAAAATGGCAGGTATTATGCGTGGGAAAACCATGCTAATAGGCTTTTACATCCGGGGTCCCATTGGCGCACCCGTTTCTAACCCTGCCATGGAAATAACAAGTTCTGCTTATGTGTTTCATAGCGCCGAAATCCTTTATAGAAACGCATTTGCCGATTTTGAAAAAGAAATTGACAGGACAGGTCACTTTTTCACCAATATTCACAGCGAAGGCTTAAGCAGACCAGAGGATTTACCCAACGCAAGGGTATTCATGGATAGAAAGTGCTGGACAACCTATAGTTTCAATTGCACATATGCGGGAAATACTCTACTTCTTAAAAAAGGGAACCATAGATTCGCAGTTGATAAAGCCGTCTACTTAAACAAAGGGAATGAATTATCAGAGCACATGTTTATTACCGGTGTTAACATCCCCAATGGACATGTCACATGGTTTGCCGGGGCCGCTCCCAGCGGATGCGGCAAAACAACCACAGCGATGGTGGGAAATCATTTTGTCGGTGATGACCTTGCCCAGATGTGGCGTGCTGAAGATGGAAGTATAAGGGCCGTAAACCCAGAATGCGGGATATTCGGTATATTAGAAGATGTCAATCAGGAAGGGGACCCTGTTTTAATGAAACTTCTTCGGGAACCCGGGGCTGAAGTAATATGGTCAAATGTTCTGATTGATGAAAATTCCAGACCCCACTGGACCGGCAATGGAGAAAATTCTCCCCAAAGAGGGATAAATTTTCAAGGTAAATGGGAAACAGGAGTTACGGATAAGAACGGCAAACCCGTACCGGTTTCTCATCCCAATGCCAGATGTACCATCTCAGCAAGTGCTTTGCAAAATTATTCCAGCATTGCAGAATCCCCGGACGGAGTTGGAATAGGTGTTATTACTTACAGCGGCAGGGATAGTGACACAATGCCGCCGATCTGGGTTGCCCCTAGTCCTGAGCATGGCGTTGTCATTGGTGCATCAATAGTATCTGCTGCAACTGCAACCGAAGTCGGCGCAACAGGAGTTAAACGGGCACCATGGGCCAACGCACCTTTTATTCCAGGCTCCCTTGGAGATTACATGGATGCCCAGTTTAAATTTTTCGGCCATGAAAAAATAACAGAGGAAAAAAGGCCGGTTATGGCTGGGTTAAATTATTTTTTAACCCACGAAGCCAGAGAAGGAAGTACAAAAAAACTTCTTGGGGAAAAAAGGGATGTAAAGGTCTGGCTGGCATGGCTTGCAGAACTCGCCCATGGCAAAATAAAAATAATCGATACTCCCATAGGAGGTATCCCCATATATGAAGATTTAAAGGCTCTTTTCAAGGAACTGATCGAAAAAGAATACACAAAAAGTCTATATCTAAAACAATTTTCACTATACACGGAAAATATTATCAAAAGAATAAATCTTCAGATAAAAGCCTATGGAAAGGAAAAAAATATTCCACCCCTGTTTTTTGAAATCCTGGAAACTCAAAGAAAAGAACTCCTTGAACTAAAATCCAGACACGGCTCTATTGTGTCCCCGTTTGACCTTTAAAAATAAAGCTATAAACTTTTACTCAGTCATCACTATCAAAAATCAAAACTGTAACGGAAAAACAAAAACAAATATGAACAACAACTCTGTTTCCCAGGGGAAAATAGTTGAGCGCAGCCGGATGCTGCGCAGGAAAAGGGAAAAAATTCTGTCGCTCTCCCCTGAAAACGCTCTAAATGCCATACTGGATGCAGAACATCCAGCAGCTGTGGTACATTCATTTAATGATGATGATTTTTATTTCCTTATCAAGGATATAGGTACGGAGGACTCTATTTCGCTCCTTGCCCTTGCCTCTGACCGTCAATGGGAATCTCTCCTTGACTTTGAAGTCTGGAACAGGGACAGGCTCGATATTACCTCTGTTACAATCTGGATGGATCTCTTCCTCGCTGCTGATGCCAAACGCTGCATAAAGATGTTTGTAACTGAAAAAACTGATTTTTTTGAGCTTTTTCTATTCAAAAGTATTGAAGTTAAAATAAGAAAGCATGATGAAGATCCCTCTGAGCTTGGCCCTGACTTATTCACCCTTGATGATCTCTTTTATATTAGGGTAATAGAAAACATTAATGACTTTAACTCCCGGTTCGAACCGCTAAATTCATTTGAGGATAAAGACTCCGGGGGGGAACCGGATGATTCTTTTATAGAAAAGCGTTGGGAATTTTTCTATAAATTATTACAGCAACTGGCAGCTTATGATCATATAACATATCAGAATATTCTTATGGAATCAGCATCTGTTCTTCCACCTGAAATTGAGGAAGAAGCCTACAGGCTCCGCAATGTACGTCTGGCTGAAAGAGGATTTATTCCATTTGAAGAGGCAGTAGGAATTTACAAGCCCTTAACTGTTAAACAGCTCAACAAGCGTTTAAAAAAACATATTTCAACCAGCGCACCCTTTAATTTTCCCGTCCCCATTTATCCCATAAAATTTATGGATGAGGAGAATCTTTTCACAGACTCTTTAAAAACAATTAAAGAAGAGTCTGCTATAAACCAAATATGGTCTGAATTTGCCGGTATTTCAAATCTGATAATCTCTGCTGATCAAAAACTGATAGAAAGCCGTAAGGGATTGCGGGATGTTATTAAAAAAGGATGCGGCTATATAAATATAGGCCTTGAATATTTAACAAAAGAAAACAGGGGAACGGCTGCAGCATTGCTGCAGAGCTACACTCTTACAGAGATCTTCAGAATAGGGTACGGACTGGCAATTAATCTTAAATGGAAAGCTGACAAATGGCGCCAAAAGAGCTGGTTTGTAAAAAACGGACTTTCATTATCTTTTTGGGATGAAACCTGGATGGGCATCCTCGGCGGCCTTTTTTTAAAAAAACCTTTTTATTTTGATAATTATAAAACAGGAACACTTTACAGAGAATTTACATTGCTTGAGGATATAGAACAGACAGCAAAAGGACTAAACCAGATTATCGAGATTGACAGTATCCTGTCATTAATGAACATTGAGCCCCCTTTCACAAATAAATTCTTCACCTATAAAAATTTCATTCTCACCCTTTGGGCAAAATCCTTCCTTGATTTACCAAATAAAGAAGAAAGAGTGGAACCCCTTGATATTAAAGATTTAATATTTTTTACGAAAAATCTATGGGAAACCACCAGCACCCATGCAAATAAATCTAAAAAAATTAAAAATTCCGCAAAAGAAGCCTTTCTATCCTGGATTTCAAAAACCACAGGAAAAGAGCCCCATGATATCTCGACAACAGCAGGAGAAATTTTTGAAAATCTTTTTATTGAAATAGAGGACAATATGGGGACAGTTTCAACAAAAGACTTTGATCCAAAATATATTCAACTTTTTTTGGTAAAAGACAGGGAAGAAAATTAAAAAACACCGTGCTCTCGGCCAACAGCATGACTAAAATACCATACACTCACCACAACATGCTGATTCTGTTAAACAATATTAAAATCATCCCCTTTAATATAACTATATACGAATGCTTTTCACTTCATCTGCAACGATTCTTGCGAAAAAATTCGTTAACAACTTAAATGAATTTTAAAAACCTATAAATTTTCACTTAATCAATTTCTATAGATATCGTTCAAACCTTTGCTAACGTACCATAGCCTTAAACAAGTCTCTATTTTGAAAAAATATTTTTATGCTTGGCATTTAATTTGCGTCTACCATATTTAACTTGTTAAAGTTAAAAATATTAATTTTATTAACTTCTATTACATAAAGGGTGCTTTAAAAAATTAGAATTTTTGCAACGACACCGTAACCTGGCGAAAAGGCAATTTTTCAAAGTGCCCTAAAGTTTAAGGAGATGAAAATGATCAAAAAAATTATCGCGGCTTCTGCAATCGGTTTTTTTCTTTTAAGCGGCATTGCCTTTGCTGAAGCAACAGATGTGGCACCACCGGCAGACACGCAAACAGAACAAGCTCCAGTAGACACTCCAGCAGACGATAGTCCTGCCGAAGCACCTGAAGCTGATAAATAATCAAGAAAAGAAATAAGCACGCTCCTGTTATTTCTCAATTTCACCGATTTTATCAGTACCTAGCCAAAAGCCGCAGATTCCACCGGCTTTTGGCTCAAACCCCAGAACAATCAATTAAAAAAACACCTTACGAACAAACAATTAGTTATCTGAAATTATCAGGTTCCAGGCCATACTTATTCATTAAATTATAAAAATCGGCCCGGTATTTTCCAGCCAGTTTTGATGCCTGACTCACATTCCCATGGGTTAATCTTAAAAGCTGAACCAGATAATCTTTTTCAAAATCCTGTTTAGCCACCCTTAAGGACTTAAGATTGCTTTTTTTTAAGTTTGATTTTTTTTCTTCATATTTTTCAACAGGGAGTAAAAGATCCTCAGAGATAAAATCCCCAGTACTCATTGCCACTGAATATTCAATTACGTTTTTCAATTCTCTAACATTTCCTGGCCAGGAATGGGAAAGAAGTTTTTTCATCCCTTCATTTGATATTCCCTTAACATTTTTATTCATAACTAAGTTGAAATCTTTAATAAAATGCTCTACAAACATCGGAATACTCTCTTTTCGCGCGCGTAATGGGGGAAGCTTGATCGGAATAACATGAATTCTGTAAAAAAGATCTTCTCTGAAATTACCTTTGGCCACTTCTTTAGTCAAATCTTTATTTGACGCAACAATAACCCTGAGATCCAGCGTAACTTTTTTAGTCCCCCCCAGGGGATAAAATTCATTTTCCTGTAAAATTCTTAAAATTTTAGTCTGCATTGCAAGGGGCATCTCGGAGATTTCATCAAGAAAAAGTGTACCACCATTTGCAAGGGGAAAATATCCCTTTTTAGCTTTGGCTGCTCCGGTAAATGCCCCCCGCTCATAGCCAAAAAGTTCACTCTCAAACAAAGATTCAGGAATTGCTCCACAATTGATTGCCACAAACGGACCTTTCTTCCTGAGACTTGCCACATGCAAAGTTTTGGCTATCAGCTCTTTTCCGGTTCCACTTTCCCCCTCAATACAGACTGTTGAATCTATAGTGGCGGCCTGGGAAACCTGGGCAAGAACTTTTTTCATTACACCACTTTTACCAATAATATTATCAAAACCAAATTTATTGCTAACAATACTTCTTAAGTTTTTTACTTCCTGGGTCAACTTACTCTTTTCAAGGCAGTTATTGACCTGCAAAAGCAGCTCGTCATCATCAAAAGGTTTGGTCAGATAGCTGTAAGCCCCTTTTCTCATGGCGTCCACAGCAGCCTCAACAGTTCCAAATGCAGTGAGAATAATAACAGGCATTTCAGGATTGAGCTTTAAAATCTTTTGCATCAACTCAACACCATTTTCACCGTTGAGTTTATAGTCTAAAACGGCCATGTCAAAGGCCTCAGCAGCGCAGAGCTTTAAAGCATCTTTGACAGTTACTGCGCCAGCCGCCTCATACCCCGCCACCTCAAGGCGCATTTTAAGCACTTTTAAAATGGCCTGGTCATCATCTACTACAAGTATTTTACTCAATATTTATTTCCTCAACATTATTTATTGGAGAACAGACTTCCGTTTATTTTCTTCAATATTTAAGTCGATTTCCTTTAAGTGTTTGAGCTGATTTTTTAATTTATCATTTTCATTTTTCAATTCATCAATCTGTTTTTGTTTACTACTTACTGTACTGGTTAAGGCCTTCAATTTTTTTTGAGATGCAAGATAATTAACAATAACCGATCTAAAAACTACAGCCCTGTTGTATAGCTTTGAATTTACGTCGATTTTACCCTTAATAATTGCCTCAAAGCAATTAAGCCCCTTTGTAATATTGTAATAGGGAGAATCGGGATGAAGATAGATAATCCCTTTTTGAAAAACCGCTTCAGCTTTTAATCTCCCTGAATTCCGATTATTTTCCAGAAGAGCATATTTAAAATCATTATTTTTGATGCGATATTCAATTTCCTCCAAATCAAACTGATTTTTCTCTTTGGACACTGCGTCTCTATTTCTTAACACTTTTCCACCGCACCCGCTTAAGATAAACAGCGTTATAAAAACGGCAGCGTAAATAAGACCCTTGTACCCTTTAAAGGTTTGCTCTCGGCCCATATTTTACCTCCGTGGGCATTAATAATATGCTTTGTAATTGAAAGCCCCAACCCTGTGCCCCTTTGAGTTTCGATAAAATTATCTATTCGCTTGAATTTATCAAATATATCTGCCAGATTTTTTGCTGGTATTCCACAACCAGTATCTGAAACCATCACCTTTAATTCATTTTTCAGTGGCACGGGACATATTTCAATTTTAACATTTCCACCTTGGGGCGTATATTTTATCGCATTTCCTAAAATATTCTCAAGAACTTCATCAATTCTTTCCTGATCAATTTTTACAGGGGGGAGAGCTGGGGGAGGAATGAATTCAAGATCTATTTCTTTTTTTTGAACCAGGGGAACAAGTTTTAGTAAGGCATTGCGGATAATCTGACTAAGATCCGACTCTATAAAGTGATAATCCATCATTTTCCCCTCCATCCTTGACAGGTCAAGAATTCTGTTAACCGATTTTATGAGACGTTCACACTCTGACTGAATCAGCTTGAGCAAATCATCATACCCCGCAGAATTATTCTCCACCATTTTCTGGTCAAGCATAATGGACGCCTCTTTTATCACAGTCATTGGTGTCCTTAATTCATGGGAAACATGACTGATAAAATCGAGTTTCATGGTATCGAGTTCTTTTAACCGGCTGCACATGATGTTAAAATGACTGGAAAGATCTTCAATCTCTTTTGGCGCTTGAATCGATTCAATCTCTTCAAATTTCCCCTTTGCGATCTCCTTTGTCTTTTTCTTGAGAAGAGATATTGAACGGGTAATACTTCTGGTATTAAATATTGAAATGACAAATCCTAAAATAATAGTCAATGATGTAATTACCAGAGTCAGATTACGGATCTCCTTACTCATTTTACTGGATAGCTGAATATTTTCATCCCTCTCCATCCGAATTTCATCGATAATCCTGTGAAAATTGGCATTTAATTTTTCAATTCTCTGTTTATTGATTTCTGAAAAATCTGAACCATTATCCAGCGAAGAACCTTTTTTTATGGCAGCTATTTTTTGCCGGAATCCTGTAAAATGATTTTTATAATATTTTTTAGCCTCCATAATCAACCGGCGCTGCTCAGGTGCATCCAAAAGTTTATCAAGAGCATCCATATCTCTTAAAAAATAGACATGTAGTTCCTGAAGCTTCTGGTAATAATCCTGATCACCTGAAACAATATATTTTTTTTCAAACCCAACAATTGAATATATCGAAGAAAGAAGATGCTCCAGCATACTGATACTCTTCCCGTAGCTGGCGGCGGTTTTCCAGGTGAGATGATGCAGGAGATTCAATTTAACGGAAATATATCCCCCCATAAAAATCACAAGCACCAGTATAATTATATATCCCATCGCCAATCTTTTAAAAATAGTCAGGTTCATTACTTTTAAGGATCCAGAATCCACTGGTTTAAAGATTTATAGATTTTCAGACAATTACTTTTGGAGAGACCGGAATAAGGAAATATTGTTTTTTTTTAAACCAATATTTAGTGAACCAGCAACAAGGAGGCATAGATTTTTAAATAATTACCCTGTTTTAAAATTTATTAAAATTTACTAAAATTTACTAAAATTTATTAAAATTCGGCACTTCGGCCAAAGGGAGGAAGGGGTATTATAATACTACGAATACCGATGATGCAATAAATTTATTTATTTGATTCAGCCCTTTATGACCCCTAAAGGGACGAGTTTTGCCACAAGATTTGCCATACCACTGTTATGGGAGACAGAAACCACATTATCAACATCTTTATACGCCCCCGGGGCTTCCTCTGCCACATTTTTTAAAGCGGTTCCCATTAATTCTATATCCATATTTTTTAAATCCAGCAGAACTCTATCCCCCTTAAACCTCCGAAGAGCTTCATTCCTTGACATTGTTCTTCCTGCGCCATGGGCTGTGGAGCCAAAGCTCAATTGTTCAGCATCAGTTGTTCCAGAAAGAAGATATGAAGCTGTCCCCATGCTCCCCGGAATTATAACCGGCTGCCCCGTTTCCCTGTATATTTCAGAAATTTCCTTTCTGCCGGGGCCAAAGCTTCTTGTTGCCCCTTTTCTGTGAACACATACCATCTTTTGTTCACCGTTGATTTCATGTTCCTCAAATTTAGCCATATTATGGCATACATCATAAAGCTGATCTATTTTTTCAAAACCGCCCAGGACTTTTTTAAAGGCCCTGCGCACCTGATGGGCTATCATCTGCCTGTTGGCAAAAGCAAAATTTGCCGCCGCACCCATGGCTCCGTAATATTGACGACCCAGAGACGATTTTATCGGAGCATTTATCAGCTCGCCGTCAGGTACCCCCCTGGTTCCAAATTTTTTTTTCATTAATCTAATATAATCAGATGCAACCTGATGCCCCAGTCCTCTGCTGCCGCAGTGGATCATCACCATGACCTGTCCTGGAGACTTGATTCCAAATATCTTT
>JAUVKE010000228.1 GCA_030592105.1 Desulfobacteraceae bacterium | reverse complement strand
CAATCATTTTTTTTATTATCACGATATTCAATCATATTGTCAGCTAATTCATCATTCATTTCATCAGAAAGAGATGCTAATATTTTTTTGTGCGCTGTATTAATATTGATATCACCATTGCCATAAACAGTTAAATGTTTTGAAAATTCTTTATAGAGTTTATTATTTATTCCTTTGATGAGTGAGAGTTCTTCAACATTTGCAAAATCTCCGTTTCTGCACAAGTAAGCTCTGCTCAATCCCTGATAATATATATTTTCAGCACCGATTCCTTCTTCGTCACTTACCTCATTATCATAATCAATCCAGTCCTTTAGAGAATTTATAATATTTCCTGTTTCATCATCAGATTCTGTTTCGAGAGACTGCAATAACAGTTTCAGGATTTTTTTTAAGGTTTCATCAAAAATTTCTTCTTCCTGGTTTTTTCTTTTAACTAATTTATTAATATTAATTCTGCCGGAAAGGTCATTTATTCTGACCTCAAACACTTCGGTTTTTAAGGATGACTCTATGTCAGATTTAAAAGGTTCTGCCCAAATTTCGTCCATGGAGTCATATTCTGTAGATATCCCGTCTTCATAAAGAACAGCCATGCCATAATGGAATCCTGCTCTCGCAGCACACTTTAGCTGAATACCATTTTTAAAATTTGCTGCATAAATATTATTTAATTCTGTGGTTTTATTAAACTGAAGTGTCAAAGGTATAATAAGAGCGAGAATCATAATTGTGATAATCAGAGCAAATCCTTTGTCATTTCTCAGCTTTTTAAAGGGTATTATCAATTTTATTATTCCCACTCAATATAGTTTTCAGCTGTTGGGAGTAGAATGCCCGTTTCAAATATCAGAGGATTTTCAGAGACAGATTTAATTAAAAATTCCAGTCGGATTACTACCATTGCAGGAAGTTTACCTTTGAATTCTTCTTTTGAAGAATCCCAGTTTTCAAATTCATCTCCTTTAAAATTATAATATATAAAATTAACAGAATCAAGGTTTTCGCACAGGATTACTCCGCCTGTTTTTTCATTAGATGAATCTTCCAGTTCAGGTATATCGGAACGATACAGAACAAGCATTTTATTCTCGTCATTTTTTATTACATAAAAGGATATTTTGCTTAATCCTGATTTTTTAACTTCGTTCCCTATAGAAAGTTGTTTTGTGGAAAAAAAGGATAGCATATCAGCATCTCTGTCATTTATCATCTCATTTTTCCCTGAGAAATTTCTATTTTTGATATCATTATTTTCATTCTGATAATTTTCATCGATTTTTAAAAGAAAACTACATTCAAGGTCTTCCTGTATTCTTTCTAAAGCTACCCATGCCATTTGATAAACATCTCCCTGGGATTCAGTATAATTAATATTTTTGAAAGTATCGATAAAAATAGCAAAAATTGTTGAAAGTACAACTGCAAGAATAAAAATTGCAATTAGAATTTCCAAAAGCGTAAAGCCGTTGATATCTGTCTGTTTGTATTTATTAAGCACGTTGTCGCCTAAATTAAATTTATTTGTAACTAGATAATACGAAACGGGTTGGCCGCAGATACAAAATTTATAAAAATATGGTATGTATCTGCAAAAGTAAAATAAAAAATAAATGGAGCTGTGTATACAATCTTTATTATAATATCCTGTTCATATAAATACATCATTGACAAATAAACATTTTATGTTATAAATACAAGGTTAAATTATAAAATACTATATCTACGAAAAATATATTGTGAATAAAAAAAATAAAGGAGGTGACATTTTATTTTAGTAATGGACTTTTTAGTATGGTAATAATAGAAAACTATATTTAAATGTCCTTGTTTGTTTCATGAAAATTTAATTTTTTTTATAAATATTTTATGTTAAAGGTTTTAAATAAAAACATTTAATTGTACAGATAACCTTATAAAATGTAAAATATACTGATTCTTGATTTTATATTTTTGAATTTATATGCATTAGATATGAATTTATTATGTATAAAGATCAAATATTTTAGGAGGTAATTTTGGGATTCGAAATTTGTAAAGAAACCTATGCCGGTAGCATCAGAGAAATTTCTATAGGAAAAGGTGATAATGCTGTTGTCGTTGGCGGTGAAACAAGTTATCCTTTATATCTTTTTGAAGGTGATATGCCGAATAAGCCGAAAATAGCAATGGAAATTTGGGACATAACTCCTGATGACTGGCCTGAATCTGTGGTTAGTCCTTTTAAAGATGTACTCTCTGATCCCGCTGCATGGGCAAAAAAATGTGTAGATGATTTTGGCGCTGAGTTGATAGTTCTTCAGCTTAAAAGTATTGACCCTAATGGAAAAGATGCCAGTGCGGAAGATGCTGCTGAAACAGTGAAAAACGTTTTGGCTGCGATTGATGTGCCTTTAATAATCTGGGGTTGCGCTAATCCAGAAAAAGATGAAGAAGTTTTAAAAAAGATTGCTGAAGTTTGTACTGGTGAAAATCTTACTATTGGTCCGGTTGAAGATAAAAATCATAAAGGCATAGGTGCTGCTGCAATGGGCTATGGACACACTGTAATCTCATCTTCACCAATTGATGTCAATCTTGCAAAACAGGTAAATATTCTTCTGGAAAATCTTGGTATGCCTGTTGATCGCATGCTTATTGATCCTACTACAGGTGGTCTTGGTTATGGAATGGAATATTCTTATTCAGTTATGGAGCGTCTTAGAATGGCTGCCATGGCGCAGGGGGATGATAAACTTCAGTATCCTATAATCAACAACCTTGGCAATGAAGTATGGAAATGCAAAGAAGCAAAGCAGACAGTGGAAGATGCTCCTGCACTGGGCGATCCGGAAAAAAGAGGTATTCTGATGGAAGCTGTTGGTGCAGTATCATACCTGATGGCAGGATCAGATATTCTTATAATGCGGCACCCTGAAGCTATCAAACTGGTGCGGGCGTTTATTGATCTTGTAGTTGATGGAGGGAGTGCAGCAGATGTTGCACCGATTACCAAACAGCTTGATGATGTTGATATTGATTTTGCATCTCTCGCTCCTGAGCTTGATCTTACAATAAAAGAAGAAACAAAAAAAGCTGCTTCCGTAAAAAAAGCTGCTCCGGCAGCACCAAAAGCTGAAGCTGCTCCTGCAAAAAAAGCTGCTCCGGCAGCACCAAAAGCTGAAGCTGCTCCTGCGCCTATAGAAGAACCAAAGGTTGATCCCGTGGTTGAGGCAAAAGCAAAAGCTGAGGCTGAGGCCAGGGCAAAGGCTGATTCGGAAGCAAAAATAAAGGCAGAGGCTGAAACAAAGGCAAAAGCTGAGGCAGAGGCCAAGGCAAAGGTGGAAGCAGAGGCAAAAGCAAAGGCGGAAGCTGAAGCTGCAGCAAAGGCAGCAGAAGTTGCAAAACGTGAAGCAGATGAAGCTGCTATCAGAGAGCAGAGAGCAAAGGAGCAGGAAGAGAGAGCGGCAAAGGCTGCAGGAGAAAAGGGTGAAAAAGTTACACTGACTGCAGCTAAAACCCAGAAGTCTAAAACATCAAAGTTTAAAAAGATTAGAAGATAATGTATTCTGGTACCATTTAGTTCTTAACATAATAATATAATATGAGGAGGAACCTCACATGGCAGAAGAAAAGAAAAAAGTAGCCAAAGCACCAAAACTGGCTGATCCGGTTGCATCTTCCATAGATGTGGCATCACAGGAAATGATAGCCCGCTCCCATGAACTGGGGGTTGAAACAATTTTTGACAGGGCACTTACAATGAAACAGTGTGCCATAGGTATCCAGGGAACATGTTGTAAAAACTGTTCCATGGGACCTTGCCGTCTTCCTTTGCCCAAGGGCGGGATAGAGGGTGAAGATACAAGAAAAGGTCTTTGTGGTGCAACAGCCAACACAATAGCCGCTCGTAACTTTATCAGAATGATCGCCGGAGGCGCTGCAGCGCATTCGGATCATGGAAGAGGCGTTGCAGAGGTGTTTCTGGCAGTGGCAAAAAAAGAGACGGACGTCTATAAGGTCAAGGATGAGGATAAACTTCTTGCAGTGGCAAAGAATCTTGGCGTTGCGACCACCGTTGAAGTGGACGGTGAAGAGGTTGACCGGGATATTGATGAGATCACATTGGAAACCGCTGAAGTCGCTCTTGCCGAATGGGGCAAACCTGAAGGAGAGCTTCTTTATCTCAAGCGGGCTCCAAAAGCCCGTTACGAGCTTTGGAAAAAAATGGGAGTGCTGCCGAGAAATATAGACAGGGAGATCGTTGAGATCATGCACCGTACCCATATGGGAGTTGATCAGGATTACAAAAACCTGATCAAGCAGGGCACGAGAGCCGCTATAGCCGACGGCTGGGGCGGGTCAATGCTTGCGACTGATATTCAGGATATTATTTTCGGAACACCTTATCCTGTCCAGTCAGAGGCGAATCTCGGTGTTATGAAAGAGGATCATGTTAATATCGTTGTTCACGGGCATGAGCCTATTCTCTCTGAAATGGTTGTTGCCGTTGCCCAGAAGCAGGAAAT
>JAUVKE010000461.1 GCA_030592105.1 Desulfobacteraceae bacterium | reverse complement strand
GAAATGGTGTATAAGCTGCCCCTGACCATAATACAGGTCTGCCCATGTTTCTACAGGATTTTTCGGATCAATCAGCTCCGGATTAGGAAAAAACTCCCATGGATATCTGCCGCACAGGCATACAGCACCATGAGGTGTGAATTTACGCATAAATTTTCCCAGAAAAGCCCATGGAAGCCATCCGTCCCAATAGAGGCGGTATTTTTCTCCTGCCGGAGCAATGGCGGGAATCCCTTTTTCTTTTCTTTCCTGGAGTTCTTTTAAAAGTTTTTTATAATATGTAGCACCAGCCGGATCTCCCATCATATAAAAAACAGGTGCAATACTGACACCGTAATCCCAAAGAGTCCAGGTAGCCGGTTTTTCTTTAAAAAATTCCCAGCATTGATTTCTTAGAGTTGCTACTTCTTTTAAAACAGTTAAAATTTCGCTCATTCGATCATAGTCAAAAGGTTTACCGCAAACATCCTCTACAGTAGGAATAACAATTTCCTTGAATTGTCTGTAAACAAACTCTCTCATCCTGGGTGCATCTTCCAGGTTAAAAACACTGGGAAGATCAATCGGTAAAACCCTAATTCCGAACCTTCGGTTAAGTCCCTCAGCATAATGGGACATTTCAGGACAAAGGCGGCCGGCAACCATAAGATCGGGCATAGGAAGGATTGCCTGAGGATTTATTGGAATATTCCTTTTTACAGCTTCAGCCATCCCCATATGAAGGCGATGATATGAACAGGTTTCAGGAAGGTCTCCTGCCAGTTCAGCCACTTTCAACACTTCTTCTCCAGCACCAATTCCACCGCAATAAGCGGAATATCCAGCCATGAAATGACATTTCATACCCATGGCATAGGCAAATATAAAAGTGGGGCCGGATGCCCAGGCCACTTTTTCTCCTCTGTCCTTGGCTGTCCTTAAATCTGACCAGTGCTTATCAACAAGCGGCCGGATTTCATTTGTCGTCTCAAGCCGATTTACTTTATATTTTACGTCCATTATATGCCCCCTATTATCTCTACAAATGTTTGCAGCCTGGTTTTTATAGATTCCAGCGAGATAATTTCATGCTCTATCTGAATCATTATCTCATGAATATTTTCTTGCTCCATTTTACTTCTAAAATCAGGGTAGTAACAGGCATGGGGCGGGCAGTATTTAATTACTACGCTTATAATTCCCTTTGCATTATTCTCGTTTAGCTTTTTTATCGCTTCATCACCCCAGTGTATATCCCAAACTCCTTTTGTAGGGCAGAGTGGCGATTTTGTCAGATAACGATCTGCAAGGGCTTCCACAGGATTACAATCAAGACTGACATTATTTGCAAAATACCTTGAACCGATATAAAGGTCATCATCCGGAATAATCATGCCGAGTTCTTCTATCATATCAAGAATATCAAAATGGATTGTCTGGCACAGACCACCAACAGGAATAACTCTGATCCTGCTTTCATCAGGAATTACCTCTTTTTCTTCCATTTTACTTATCAGATTTTTGAGAAGTTCATTATGGTCTTCTTTGAGCATAAGCATGCTTGACCAGACTATTTGCATCATCTCTTTTGCTTTAAGTATCTCTGGTTTTTTTCTTCTGATTTCATAAACCCTTTCAAGAAGATTACGGTTCAGATTATAAATTTCGATACTCTTTTTGAGATTTTCATCTGTTATTTTATTTTTTGAAAATTTTTCCAGGGATTCTTTGAAAACCTCTAATTCTGTAATGGCAAAAGCTTTAGTTGCAGCACCAGCATAAAGTGCGGGGAGATATAAAACTTTTTGATAATCCGGCTTCACATTTCGTTCAATAATAAAGGGAAACTCTCCAGCCTGCAGGCATTGTCGGACATGGAATACCATCCCATCCATAAATGATAATTTTCCTTTTACTGCATCATCAACAAAACTTCGTGTAATACCGCAGTCATAAGGAGGAACATGAGCATGCCCCCATGTAACGGCTTCGTTACCCCTCCAAATTACTACCGGAAACATTCCTGCCGCATGAACCAGTTCTTCAGGGACATGCATGGGAAAGCATCCGATAACCTTTTTCCCACTTTGTTCTTTGCTGGTTTTAACAAAAGCATAAGGATCCGACGCAATCGTTGCAATCCTGCTTAATACATCTTCCATATTATCTCTCCTTTTTATAGCTCAGGATTTCAGGTACTTAAATTAAGTTCAAAAATAATAATTAAAGCTTGATTTATTTCCCGTATCTTAGAATGCGACAATTTCCCACGAACTAT
>JAUVKE010000271.1 GCA_030592105.1 Desulfobacteraceae bacterium | reverse complement strand
GGTTGAATCTGATGAGCATGTAATTGTTTCGTCAAATATGGGTAAACCCCTTGTTATGCTTGAGGGTTCCAAGGCCGGCCAGGCATTTAAGCGGATTGCCATGAGGCTTGATGGTCATCCAGACCTTCCGATTCAGGTTCCTTGCAATGGCACAGGCTTTTTGCGGAAGATAAAAAATTGGCTCAGGTAAGACAGGGAGGTAAAATGTTTGCTGAAATAGTCCAAAAGCTCTTTGGAAATAAAAATAATAGTGGTCAAACGGCAAAAAAAAGGCTTAAACTTGCTTTAATATACGATAAGCTGGAAATTTCCGATGATGTTTTAAAAGATTTGCAAAGGGATATAATTGATACCATATCACGATATTTTGAAATTGATAAGGATGCGTTGCAGCTGGATATAAGCAAGTCTGGAGATATGTCGGCCCTTGTCTTTAATACACCGATTTTATCTGCTAAGCACCAGGCTGCCTTGGATCATGCATAATTTTTGAGCTTAATATTTAACGGCAAATAATTAAATAAATCAGGTAATGCAAAACTGTTCCCCCTTTTTCCCCCTGGCTTAAAGCTTGACCTTGTTGTTTTGTTTAATGTTTGAATCTATATTTTATGCTTATAAAAAAAAATGTTCATATATTTTTTATTCCATTACTTCCTGCTTAAATTTTTAATTTGAAGATTTCCATTTATTTTTTTTGGGTGAAATTATTTGTGTGACGGTCTATGGCACAGATAATTTTGCGCAGGTTGTTAACTTGTTAATCTGGGGATTGTTTATGAAGACGTTTCAACCAGTCAGGTTTGGAAAATATTTGCTCCTTGACCAGATTGCAGTTGGCGGTATGGCTGAACTTTATCGGGCCAAGCTCACCGGTGATGAAGGCTTTGAAAAATTGATCGCCATAAAAAAAATATTGCCCCATTTGGCCAGCGAAGACAGGCTGCTGGAATCCTTTATTGATGAAGCCAGGTTGGCCGCCTTTCTTGAACATGAGAATATCATTCGAATATATGACTTTGGTAAAATGGAAAGTGACTTCTTTATTGCCATGGAATATCTGTCGGGAAAGAACCTGAAAGAGACTATTGATCTTTCAAAGCAAAGATGCCAACCCATTGGGCTTGAAAAAACTCTTTATATAATTGCAGCCATTTGCAAAGGTCTTTATTACGCGCATAGCCTTAAAAATCTCAGGGGAGAGCCTTTTAACATAATACACAGGGATATAAGTCCTCCTAATATTTTTATCACCTATGAAGGGGAGGTAAAAATAATAGATTTTGGGATTGCCAAGGCTTCCAGTCAGAATACAGCGACTCAGATGGGAACAATCAAGGGGAAGGTTGCATATATGTCCCCGGAGCAAGCCGAAGGGAAGACACTGGACCCCCGGTCTGATATTTTTGCCATAGGTTCGATTCTTTATGAGATGGTAACCGGGAAAAGATTATTCGACGGTGATACCTTTCAGATACTCGCCAAGGTCAGAAAGGCGGATTTTGAGCCCCCGGAAAATATTGTAAAAGGTCTTCCTGCAGCCCTTCGTAATATTATCATCAGGGCCCTTGCCAAGGATTTGGAAGAGCGGTATCAGACGTGCTGGGATATGCTTTTAGATGTTGAAAATTGCATGCATGAACTTGGATTAAGGACCAGCCCCTGGGCTTTTACCAGTTATATAAAGGATCTGTTTGCAAGGGAGATAGATGTCGAAGAAAAGATTATGCAGACTGTTGCCATGGTATCTGATACCAGCACGTTTCTTGAGGTGCAGGGAATTGAAGAGACAATGTTTTTATCAGACATGGAAGCTTTACAGGAACCTGTAGAAAAAAAAATATGCATCTTAGGTGCTGTGGCCACCGGTAAAACCAGCATTCTTCTCCGTTATCTTGGCAATAAAATTCCAAAAAATTATAATTTTACCATGGGTATTTCCACATACAGCAAATCATTAAATTTTGATGGGGGAAATATTATTCTTTCGATTTGGGATTTTTGTGGAGAAGATCAGGTTGAAAAAATTAATATTGATTTTTCAGCTGGCCTGGATGGATATTTTCTTGTTCTGGATGCCACCCGTATTTCAACAATCAATTCTGCCATCTCCTTGCATGAAAAAATAGAATCTGTTCGTGGTAAATTTCCTTTTATTTGCCTGGTGAATAAAACCGATTTGAAAGATCGAACCAAAATTAAAAGGAATGCCATTGATGAACTGACTGCCAAAGGGTGGGATGTAGTAGGGGTCAGTGCTAAAACCGGCAGGGGTATAAATGGAGCGTTTGTTTCTTTAATTGAAAAAATGTTGAATAATTAAAGGATAATAACGACGTGGAAAAAAAAGATATGATTGATCTGATAGCAGCCATGGGTACGATGGCTCTGGAATTTAAGGGTGATTTATTATTTAATGTTATAGGCATGTTACCTCCGTGGGTGAAGAAAATTAATCCCTCCATCCAGCTGGATAGCCCCAGGCTGAATCCCGAAAATATGTTTCTATTTCTTAAAAATTTTATAATGGAGGCCGGCAAAATCTGGAGTGATGAGTCGGATACTTCCCAACCCCTTGGGTCAGGATGGTGGACAGAAGTTGACCCCGAGCATAATGTACATTATTGCCATGCAACCGCGTTGTGTTTTAAAAAAAAAAAATATCTCATAATAGAACATGCAGCTGACTCGGATCAAATCATAGAAGCTTTACAAAAATATAAGGAGGCTTTACTTGATGTGGAGGACCTTTTAGAAGAAAAAGAGGCTTTGCAAAAAGATTTAGACGAGGTAGAGTCGGATTTTTCCTTAACTGATCAGGTTACAGGCCTGTATAATCCCAGAGGGTTTTATATGCTTGCAGATCATCAGATAAAGCTTGCCAACAGGAAAGGCGTGCAAACCCTTATTCTTATGCTGGATATAGTTAATCGGGATGCTATCAGCAAGAAATATGGTGAGGGTGAAGAGCTTATAACCCTTAATGCATTGTGCGAAATGCTAAAAAAAACATATAGAGATTCAGATATAATTGCTAAATTTGATTATCATGGATTTGCTGTGCTGGCTCTTGAAACAGATAAAAAAGGTGAAAAACCTCTTCTTGGAAGGCTTAAGAAAAACCTCGATAAATATAACGCAACTTCGTTTAAGACATATGATATAATACTTGCAGTAGGGGTGATTAAATGCGCCACCAAGTATACAGGAGAAGTTAAGGAACTAGTTCAGCGTGCCGGTTATGAGTTGAATCAAAATAAGCGTTTAAAGAAATTTTTATAGAATCAGAAAATTAAAAATTTTAGATTTTTTTACTATATTTCATTCGAAGCATTATAATAGGTGAAAAATGGTGAAAAAAGTCGTTATTACAAAGAAAATAGAGATATTCTTTTGTATACCCCCTTATATCCTAAATAATAGCCCTTGATTTCTTTCTGGAAAAAGTTTATATACGTATTTTTAAAACTGGTGCAGAACTTGTTTGCCAGAGTAGCTCAGTTGGTAGAGCGCCTCACTTGTAATGAGGATGTCGCGGGTTCGACTCCTGTCTCTGGCTCCATGATTTAAACCGGTGTTATTCTTTTAAGCATGAATCTGGTGGGGTTCCCGAGTGGTCAAAGGGAACAGACTGTAAATCTGTCGGCAGCGCCTTCGGAGGTTCAAATCCTCCCCCCACCACCAGCCATTAGGTGAGTTTATGTAGGAGATCTGAGGCGTGACTCAGGTTGCTTATACTGCATTGCTTCTTTCAAAGTGCTTTAAGCTATATTTAAGGAAGTTGATAAACGATTGGAAAATAAGGTTTCCCATGGTTTTTTAGTTTAAATTATGGGTTTTTCTTATCCTGTTGACTCTGGTATTAAATTTCGTAAAATTTAATACATAATACTTCATATGAGCGGGAGTAGCTCAGCTGGTAGAGCTCTAGCCTTCCCTAGACTAATATTTCGGTAATTATGGTATTTATAACCGCATAAGCGACTCCTGCCACAAATATTCCTATCAGCGCGTAATAAATTATTTTTTTCG
>JAUVKE010000541.1 GCA_030592105.1 Desulfobacteraceae bacterium | reverse complement strand
CGGCAAGGATGAGATGAAAAATATTCCTTATGGTGCGATTGCTTTTTGTACATTGGCTGATAAACTTTCCTGCGGTTTGCAGCAGCTTATGGCTGGTGCCAGAAAGTTCACGCTGAATCAGATTACCCGTGATGAGCTCTTTTCCGGTAATCGTGAAACAGCGAGAGAAACAGGAATTCCCCATGTTTCTGATTATAACGATGAGAGTGCCAGAAAAATTCTCAACGCATAATTAGATAAAACCCGAACAAAAAGTATATAATTTTTGTTCGGGTTTTATTATTTTTAATTATGTTTCAATCGGTTCATTCTCTATTAAATTCCAGATACTGCATGGACATACATCAGCACAAAATCCACAGCCGATACAGATGGTTTCATCCACTATACAGGCAAAACCGGTATCACTATCCTCCTCTTGTCTGCTGATAGCTGCCTGCGGGCAGATGGCGATACAGATGCCACAATCCCGACATATGCCGCAGGAGGAACAACGACCGCTGGAGCTTAAACCGGTTCACGGCTGTCATAAAATACAAGAAAGTATAAAAAAATGACACAAAAAAATAAACATATCAGCTCAGGAATAAAACAACTGGACAAATTGCTTGGTGGTGGAATTATTATTGGTGATAATGTGGTCTGGTATGATGCTGCTGGAAGTTTGGCTTATATTTTTTCTTTAAAATTTATTCAAGTTTCAATGACAGAAAAAAAGCCTTTGATTTATTTGAGTTTTGATCGTTCCATGAAGAATCTTCTTGAACAACTCGGCCCTTTGGCTAAAAATCCATCCTTAACCATACTGGACTGTTTTACGCATGGAAAAGGAAAAGGCTCTGATATTTTTCTTGAATTTTATAAAAAAAAATCGCTTTTCTCATGCCAGATTATTCGGATAGACGAGCCAGGTAATGCAGATAATGTTATGGATACATTGTTCGACCTTCATAAAACCATGAAAGGCGACGTCCGGTTTGTATTTGAAAGTCTTACCGGCATGCAGGAATTATGGGGTGACGAAGCGCATATCCTGAAATTCTATTCACAGTCATGTCCAAGGCTATATGAGCTAAACACCATTGCATACTGGATTGTTGAAAAAGGCGCACACTCTGAACGTCTTAAAGTTCATATCAATAAAATTACTCAGGTAGCCATTGATCTTTCTATAAAACGTGGAAAAACATCTTTAAGCATTCTTAAAGCTGATAAACGGGATCTGGACATTATTAATAAACCATGCGAATACTGGAACAGAGGACTGGATATTACATTTGATTCAGGCAGGCGGTTGTCAAATAAAATTAATATTGGCATTCGATTAAAAAAAATCCGGGTCAAAATGGGGGTTTCTCAGACTGAACTGGCAAAGCTTGTTGGTGTATCGCCAAGCAGTATTTCTCAGATAGAAAGTAATCAGATATATCCTTCATTACCCGGTTTGATGAAAATGGCTGAAATACTTTCAATTGATATGGCATCTTTTTTTATAGAACTTGATGATTCTGAAAATCGGGTTATTTTCT
>JAUVKE010000446.1 GCA_030592105.1 Desulfobacteraceae bacterium | reverse complement strand
CTTTATAATAATCTGTTTTTAAGGCATCAATATCAATCTGTACACCTTTAAGCGGTCCTTTTGTAATTGGAGATTTACCGGCAATTCTTTCAGGAAGAGCAAAATCTTTTGGTTTTATTCCTTCTCTGACATTAAAAAGATTTCTCAGGTTTTGAATTCTCATACCGGTTTTTATCAGATCATCATCTGTTATATTCCATCCTGTAGCTGCTTTTATAAAATCAAGAAGAGGATAATCCGGTACTATGAGAAAATGGAACATACATAAACCTGTACAGTTTATTATCTGGCCATAAGCACTGACAAGGGCATTCTTTTTCCCCTTTGTATGGAAATCATATTTTTTTTGTTTTTTGGGCAGATTATATTTTTCAAGAAGCTTCTCATTCATAATTGCAAGCCCCATCTGTTCATATCCAAGACCGGCCTGAGTGTGTCTGCCAGGAGTGGGGTCGGACACATAAGTGGTTCCAAAACCCGGATTAAGTCTTGGGTCATGCATGGGAACTTCCTGTCCACCCACATGCATTGCAAAATTTTTTGTACCTTTACCTATTTTTGCTGCAGCAACCTTTGTTCCGTCAGCAAGAATATCACCAAATCCCTCTCGTTTTATCATCTTATCAAGCATCTTTAAAACAGCATCAGAATCCCGCCACTTAAGTTTAATTCCATCTGTATCCTTGCCTGTTATAAGACCATTTTCATAACACTCTATGGCAAACGCAATTGTAGTTCCAGCTGATATTGTATCAATCCCTGCTCTATTACACATATCATTTGCCTTTAATATTGATTCCATATCATCATTAAGCATAATACTTCCAAATGCAGCGATGGTTTCATATTCCGGCTTATGTGAATTTTTCAGTTTATTCTCTTTATCTTTTATTGTGATAATTCCACCACATCCAACAGGGCAGGTTGTACAATGGAATTTCTTTTTCTGGTACTTAATAACATTATCATCACTTATTTTTGATGAACTGGTTTTCATTGGAAAATCTTTATATGCCACGCCAGACCAATTCTTTATCGGGGAATCCTGAGTTTCTGATGATGGAGCAACAAAACTGCATGTTCCATAATCAGAGAACATTTGTGCAACAAGTTTTTGATCAGGAGGAGGGAGCGGCACCTTCATTTTGACAAGAAATGGAAAGAGCGGCATTAGAGCATTATTAATAAAATTTTCAATTTTAGTCGGCCGTTTTGCAAAGATCGGCCTTATTCGGGAATTCAGTTGTTTAAGTTTTTCAGCATCTGCAACTTTTACTTTTTGTTTTCCTTGTACAGCAATAGCTTTTAAATTTTTTGAGCCCATGACAGCTCCAAGCCCTGATCTTGCTGCGACTCTTCCTTTATCGTTAACAATGCCTGAGATAAGAGAAAGTTTTTCACCTCCAGGACCAATACAGGCAATTCTGAATTTTTTATCCTTTAATTCTTTTATAATCAAATCTTCAGTATCATCAGTGTCTTTTCCCCAAAGGTGGCTGGCATCAGACAATTTATACTCTTTGTTCGATAAGATCAGATAAACAGGTTTCTCCGATTTCCCGGTAAAAAAAATGGCATCGTATCCGGATTGCTTAAGCGCCAGTGCAAAGTGTCCTCCTGCATTGGAATCCCCCCATCCTCCGGTTAACGGAGATTTTGCAACTGCCATATATCTGCCGCTTCCTATAATGCCGGTCCCGTTTAGCAATCCTGTGGTGAATCCCAGAATATTTTCCGGTCCTAACGGATCAGCTCCGGGTTTCATCTTTTCGATTAAAATCTTTACACCCAAGCCATATCCCCCCATGAATTGCATATAAGTCTCTTCCGGGATATTTTCTTCTTTAAAAGTACCATTGGTTAAATTGATAAAGAGTATTTTACCTGTATATACGCTCATTTGCAAACCTCCCATTGGTATGTTTAACAGTTAAAAAGCCTGTCTTATTTGGTATTAAGCATAATTCTAATCGGACATTATTGAAATAATTACAATATTATAAATTTTTTGAAAATTATTTTATTTTTTTTCAAAGCCATCCATAATAATAATTACACGACATTTTTTTAAAAAAGTTATGTTATCTGAAGAATTGTGAATCCTCGCTGCATCCGCATTACTGACAATGATGTCAGAGTGGTCATGCCCTTTTTTTTGTAACCCTTTGATTATTAAAGGATTATCTCCAATTCTTGAATTATTTAATGCAGAATCCAAAGATTCTGCATATCCGTACATTCCGTATTGCACAGCAAATTCACGACTGGTAAATACTGGACCACAAATCTCGTTTCCATTTTCATCAGAAATAGTTAGGACTATAGCTGGTTTTTAACGTAGAACGGTGCATACTCGTCTGGCAGTTCCTCAATCAGGTG
>JAUVKE010000188.1 GCA_030592105.1 Desulfobacteraceae bacterium | reverse complement strand
TGAAAAATATTTCTCTGACAACGGCTGAGTCATCAACAATTAATACCCTTATATCTTTTTTCATATTGTCCTTGTTGTTTAAAGATTTGTTAAGGGAATTCAAATTTTATTGTAACTATTCAGCGTCGCTGGTTTAAGATACGGTAGCAGGTATGATCTGATTATACCTGTTGCCGTACATATCAGGATCGGAAATTATATAAATTGAATAAAAATTATGAAGGATTTTGGTTCATATACAAGGCGCATTAAAGGTTGAATACTTGATGTATTCGGCCTTTGATGTAACGCAGTAGATGGACCAAAAGAGAAACAATTTCGTTCAAGTAATTTCATTTCCGATCCTTAGCTGAATAGTTATATTTTATTAACTCAGGTTAAGGGATTTTGTCTCTAAGTTATCTCAATCTTCAATGCGAATTTGCTGTCCGGAGTTTTTACTCCAAAAAACAGGCTTTCTTTTAAAGCCGGGTCATCCTTGCAGGTCTTTTCAAAAGTGGACATTTGGGGAATAGCCAGGTCAAAAACATTTTTATCATCATAATTGACAAACATGCTACCTGCTACCATGTTTACAATCTCTTTTATTGTCCCGGTTATCTGGTCTTTAGAAAGACTGCTGCTTTCTATTCCCATAAAATCGGCTGTAAGAGGAATTGCCAGTACAGCTGGCATAAATAAAACAAATTTTCCTGAAAAAGGACCGTTAAAAGTTAATGTACATGCTAATACCCCTTTTTCTTCAAATCCCCAAAATTCTTCAATCCCTAAAGCTTCTGAAAACTCCATGGGAAGGAAAAACATTGTTTCAAAAACATCAGAAATCGAATCCATCATCGCTCTCTTCAGCTTCTTCTTCATAATCAGATTCTCCCAATAAATTATTCATTTTTGCTTTTATTGTTTGAGGAACAAAAGGTTTTTTTATATAATCGGTTACACCTTGCGCAGTAAAGTCGTCTAATCTTGCCTGGCTCCCCTCTGTTGTAATCATGATAATTGGGATATCTTTTGCCGTGTCAATTTTTTTTATTTCACAAACAAGTTCAAGACCATTCATTCCCGGCATATTGAAATCAGTCAGAATAATATCAAGCCATTCTTTTTTTACTATAGCAAGGGCATCCATGCCGTTTGCGGCTTCAAATATTTCTCCTGTTTTAAAACCGGATGCTTTTATATTTTTCTTTATCACCATACGCATTGGAGAGGAATCATCCACGATCAAAATATTATATGCCATTTTACCTCCCTTAGTACCTTACTCCTGGTTTTCTGTCACAAAAAACAAGAAAGTCATTATATGATATCAGTTCTCAGTTATCAGTAAAAGCATATCAATATAAATTTGTGTTCTTAATTCTCCACAAGACCTTTTGAATATTGCAAAAACCTGCCAAAATCTTTTTCTGAACCTCGTTCCTAACCTCCAGTGCTGACAACTGATAACTGACAACTGCGGCTTTGCCGCTTTAGATATACAAAGGATTGAAAATTTATACGGCAGGTTCCTATGAGAGACTATAAAGACTTTCCACTTCTTTTATTTTTACAACGAAATCTGCCATAACCCCCTGAATATCTTTTTCCGATATTTTCAGATCAGTGAGCACATCCTTATAAAACCTGTAAGCGAGTCCATCAGCTCCTACACCTATTCCCATCATCATACACAAAATATCCCCCAGGTAAATCACATAAGTTTCAGGATCACATGTTTCATCCGACAGGTGATGGTTCCTGACAATGGAAATCATTTTTTTGCTGAATTCCCATTTTTCCATAACCATCCCCCCCAACTCAGCATGGTCTATACCTATCACCTTTTTTTCAGCCTCCCGAAAAGAAAAATTTTCCACTGTGACAAGCTGGTTGATTTCTTCAAATGAATCTGCCACATACTGGCTAAGTATCAGTTTCCCCATATCTTTTAAAAGAGCAGCTGTAAAAACAAAATGTTCATCCACTCTTCCCACTTTTCTGGCTAATTCGCGGGACAAAAGGGCTGATGAAACAGAGTATTTCCATAATTCACCCGGTTTTAAGTCATAGCCTTTTTGCGCTTTACTCAGTTTTTCTGAAGCGCCTGCCAGTAGAATCAAATCTCCCACCTGGTTCATCCCCAAAAGTGCGACTGCACGGTGTACAGAGTCTACTTCCCTGGTCAAACCTGTGTAAGGTGAATTACAAATTTTCAGCAGATTGGCTGTAAGGGAAGGTTCATACTGCACCACATCGGTTAACTCGGAAATGGAACTATCAGGGTTATTAACAATTGATAAAACCTTTTGCACAGCCTGGGGAATCGGTTCGAGTCTATCTATATCTTTAATTATTTTTTTTAAATCAATCATATTTCAAACTCGCTCCCTCCTGAGACTTTCAGTTTTACTTGTCCGGATTTAACAAAGAGTTTTATTGTTCTATTTACACTCCCTCCCACATTTTCATAATCGACCACAACATTATTTTTCCACAACATTTTTCTGGCGGCCATGTAATTTCTGTTACCAATATTAAAAAATCCATTCTGGTCCATAATCTTGGAACCACCCACCATAAGAACTCTCAATCTCTGTTTTTTAGCACCTAATTTATAAGCAGATTTAAAAAGTAATGGTATACAGGTATTGGCAAACATATAGGGATTGTCTTTAGCCTTTGCCGTATCAATGGTCGAATCCGGAAGCATATAATGGGCAATCCCCCCAACACGGGCCACATTATCATAAATTGTAAGCCCTATGCATGAACCAAGGGAATATGTTATAATAGCTGCCTTTGGATCATTACTTACCTGCATGTCGGAAACACCCACAACAATATTCATAAGCAGTATCCTTTGATTATATCAATCAATTTAATCTTAACTATTCAGCTATGCTGATTTTAGCATGCTTCGGGTATGATCTGAAGCTATAGATGTTCAGATAATAAATTTCATAAAGCCAGATGGCGAAACTGAGCTATGGTGAAATTTAAAAAACTCTGGCTGCTTGAGCGCAGCGAGTTTCAGAGGTTTTTAAATTTTATTATAGCTCAGTTTATTGCTGAAATTATTTATGTGACGGTCTATATACGTATCAGCTGAATAGTTTTTTAATCTTTTATCTACCCGCAACAAGTTCAAAAATACCGGCCATGTCGAGTATTAAACCGACTTTTCCGTCTCCTAATATGGTTCCCCCTGCTATCCCCTTAACATTTTTCATGCTTTCCCCCATACTTTTTATTACAATATCTTCTTTTCCAAGGAGTTCATCTACAAGGATACAAATCTGTTTTTCTTCATATTCCACAGCAACTACTATAGCCTCCCATGGATTTGCAGATTCGTTTCGTATTTCAAATAACCTGTCAAGCCTGGCAAGAGGGGCCAGTCTGCCATGGGTCAGAATCATTTCCCCTTTACCTTCTAACTTGGAGTAATCCTTTTTTTCCGGACGAAAGGATTTTTTTATCGCCAGCACAGGGATTATATATCTTTCATTACTTATTCTAACAACCATTCCGTCAATAATGGCAAGGGTTAAGGGTATACGTATGCTGAAAGTTGACCCCTTGCCTGGTATGGAACTTATTTCAACCCGTCCCCTTAGTCTTTCTATCCCTTTTTTTACAACATCCATGCCAACGCCCCGTCCTGAGATGTCGGTCACCTTTTCTGCGGTTGAAAATCCTGGCTCGAAAATAAGATTGCAAATCTCAAAATCTGTTAGATTGTCATTTTCTGTTATAAGATTATTTGCTATTGCTTTTTCCCTGATCCGTCCCTTATCCAGCCCGCATCCATCATCTTTGATTTCAACGATGATGTTCCCCCCCTTATGGTATGCATTAAGGTTTACATTCCCTTTCCTTTGTTTTCCCACCGCCTCTCTGTTGCCAGGGGTTTCAATTCCGTGATCAACCGCATTTCGGATCATATGAACCATGGGCTCATACAGTTCATCCACAACATTTCTGTCTATCTCTGTATCCTCTCCTGACATATAAAGATTGACCTCCTTTCCGTTACCTTTAGCCACATCCCTTACAAGCCTCACCATTTTCTGGAAGGTACTTTTAATGGGAACCATCCGCATGGACATGGCAGCGGTCTGCAATCCAGAAGATATTTGTCCCAGCTGACCCAGGTTTTGATATAACTCCTGATTATTTGCATCAATTATTACTTTATTCTGTTTCAGCATGGATTGGACTATGGCAAGCTCCCCTATGAGATTAACGAGATTATCGAGCTTTTTTGTATCTACTTTAACCTGAAGATCAACACGTTTTTTTGAAGTTTTGGTCTGGACACGAAGGGCTGAAATTACCTCCTTTGGTTTTGTTTCCAGCTCCTTTACAAGAATTTCACCTAATTTCTTTTCAGGCTTTTCCTTCTGGATTTCAAGGGCTTTTTCTATTGTTTCCTCTGTTATGGTTCCAGCTGCAAGCATAATTTCGCCAAGTCTGCTTCCTGCATTATCAGAATTGGAAACAATGTTATCTATTCTGGCTTTTAATGGCCCCACATCAGTACCAATATCCAGTGCACCCCCTGCCTCAAGCCCGGCGTTAACCCCTTCTATCAGTTTTTTCAGCATATCAACAGTTTCAAGTATAATGTCGATAACCTTCTGATTTATTTTAATGTCTTCACTTCTTGCTTTGTCAAGGAGGTTTTCGGCACTATGGGCAAGTTTATTTATTCTGGCCAGATTAATAAAGGCAGAAATTCCCTTAATTGTATGAAAAGGTCTGAAGATCGAGTTGATTGCATCGAGATCCTCAGGATTCTGTTCAAGATCCATCAATGTTACCTCTATGCCCGCCAGGCCATCCAAAGATTCTGTTACAAAATCTTCAATTATCTCTTTTTCATCATCATCCAGATCTTTAACATGGGGGCCAGGGGGTTCATCCGGTTCTTCATCCGTTTTTCTCTGGGTCTCTCCGGTATCGGTATTTTCCATGGAAATCTGTGCAGCATTTTCAGCCTGGGTGGAGACTAACTCTGTGACAGGAGGTTTAAAACCGAGTTTATCAAATAGGGGAGAAAGGTCTTTTTTAAAATCGGTTTCATTATAAAGAGATTGACAGATCGATTGAAGAGAAACAATCCCCTCTTCCAGGGGATTTAAATCATCCGTTTGCCTTAGTATCATTTTTTCCGTATAACCTTCCAGTGCTTTAACCAGATTTGTCAGGGAGGGATGACCAACTTTTCGGCAGGAATCATGCATATTTGAAAAACGGTTTATGATAATTCCCAAAGTGGTAATATCATCAGAATCCATCATCACTATTTCTGTGGCTATCTCTTCAAGATCATCATTTATGCTGGCAATTGCATCTATCATAGAGCATGTCCTCCTGAAAATACTACTGATTTACGGATAAAAGGGGTC
>JAUVKE010000525.1 GCA_030592105.1 Desulfobacteraceae bacterium | reverse complement strand
TTCATTATTCCTTCAGGATGTGATCCAAGAGGTGCAAGGGAAACAGATTTAACCATATACTGTGGAATATTCACCAGTATATTATGCTTGCGTATAAAGTCTGTGGAAACGATTTTCTCTGTAGTAATTATCACTCCGTCCCGGCTTGCCCATGCACCCCATGTCTCCTCTGCAGTAAAATGATGAGGAAGAATAACAGCATTTCCGCTCCTGTCAGATGCCCAGGCATGAATAATCGATATATCAGGATTAAGTCCTTTTATAACTCCAGCTTTTTTACCGGCGTCAAAAGGATCATCAATCATCTTAAAAGCATGGGAGTGAAGTTTTGCCATGGAGCTTCCCACAAGTGAAACAGTAGGCATGAAACCGGTCATTGCTCCGGCCATCAGCCTTTGAATAAATGAAGCAAGAGAGTATGATTCAACCTCAAGATTTCTGTTTTTAACTGCATTATTTAAAGTTTTGCTGGCACCGAGTTTACGCCCTTCGCCAATACCACTGGTAACAAGTTTTCGAACAAGATCGCAGTGAATCAGGTCCAGATGACTGTAAAACAGAAATTCTGTAATCAGATCAAATTTCATCCCTGTTCTGTAAAATGACCTGATTATCTCTCTTACAGCGGCATTAGCACCCATCCCCATGTGTATTTTCTGACCAGAGTGTATATTCTGTTTAATCGATTCTGATAAATCCCTTACCTTATCAGGGCCATCATCATCCAGGAAAAAATCTGTTTCCAGTATCTGTTTTACTTTTTCATCCATAAATTTTTTTCAAAAAATCTTGTTTAATTTTAATTGTCTGATGCTGGCTATTTATTATCAACAGCAAACCAGACAGACTTTGCTACAGAACACAAATCTCCTGTTTTTGAAAAGATGGCTGAACCTGCAAAATATTTTCGCCCATTGCGACCTATTTCCCAGCCGGTTGCTATATATTCTTTTTCAGGTTCAAGATTACCCTTAACATCAGCAGTAAGCTGGCCAAGAAGAATAGTACCTTTTACATGTTCATCAAAAATAGCATATGCACCGGGACAATCAAGTGCTGCCCATATAAATTCAGGCTTGATAAAACCGGATGTATCTGCAAGAGATTTATGGGGAATCCACGGAGCAGCAACACAATTATTATTTGCAACAAAACCTGGAAAGAGCCTGTACCCATCGTCCTCTGACCTGTTGCTGCCACAGACAAAACAATCAGGACTTAAGCTTCCACTTGCAGCAATAGATTTTTTTGAAGCTTCAACAGCCTCTGCAAATGTGGGAGGTTCAGGGAGATTATCAAGCTTTAAGTCAATGGCTTCGCCTTTGGCTACAATAATATCGCCATCTTTTAAAAGGACACTCCCGTTAATATGTTCAATATGCATGGGGTGATCTACAGGTGGCGAAGTAACAAGGGTTACCCTGGCAGTGCCTTTAATATAATTTGCAACTGTTCCGCAAACATAACCCCCGTTTCCAATATGCTTATATCCGCAATATTTATTATTTATTATAATGTTTTTATTCATATTTTATTATATGGAAAAATTATTAAAAATATCTTCAGAAATTTACAAACTAAATTATGATATGGCCTTTTCAGTTTTTGTCTGATTA
>JAUVKE010000425.1 GCA_030592105.1 Desulfobacteraceae bacterium | reverse complement strand
AGTGTAGCAATTATTTTTGCTGTTTTTTATGAATTGTTTAACATAGTTTTATCCCTCATCGCCTTTGATCTTATTATTGTGGGATTAGTGTCTGTTTTGCTTTATAAAAAAGATACATCTGTACTGGAATTGGCAGCAAAACAGATTCAGGGAATTGTTTATATTCCACTTTTTTTGTCTTATCTTGTGTTGATCAGAAATGGAGAAAATGGGATAGAGTGGATTTTTCTGATTTTTATTCTTATTATAATGGGCGATACCGGGGCATTTTATACAGGAACTTATTTAGGGCGGCATAAATTATCTCCTTTTGTAAGTCCTGGGAAAACTGTAGAGGGTGCTGCAGGAGGTCTTGCTGCAAATTTATTAGGCGGTGCTCTGTTCAAGTATTATTTCATGCCTCATCTCAACTGGGGATTCTGCCTTATCTTTTTTATCTGTATAGGGCTTGCAGGTCAGGTTGGAGATTTATTTGAATCATTATTTAAAAGGATGTCTGGTGTTAAGGACTCAGGGAATATACTCCCGGGGCATGGAGGTATTCTTGATCGTATTGATGCCCTTCTTTTTGCGTCTCCTGTAGCATATTTGTTTATTAAATATCTAATTTAAAAAAAACGTAACAGTTGTAAAAATTTACAAACAACTTAAGGATCTCAGGTTAATTCTATAATGAAAAGACTGTCTCTCCTTGGCTCAACCGGTTCTATCGGGCAAAATGTTTTAAATGTTGTCAGGATGTTTCCAGACAGATTTTTGATTAAAGCGTTATCTGCAAAAAAAAATATTAATCTCCTTGCTTTACAAATTAAGGAATTTCGTCCTGAAATAGCTGTTGTTTATGATAAATCAGCAGTTGATGAATTAAGAATGATAGCAGGTCAGGAAACTGAAATACTGTATGGAGAAAGTGGCTATCTTGCAGCTGCTGCATGGGATTCTGCCGATATGATGATCTCCTCCATGGTGGGAGGGGCAGGACTGGTTCCAACCCTCGCGGCTATAGATGCAGGAAAAACAGTAGCTCTGGCAAACAAAGAGACTCTTGTTATGGCTGGTGAAACAGTTATGAAAAGAGCAGCAGAAAAGAGTGTAAAAATATTGCCTATAGACAGCGAGCACAGTGCAATTTTTCAATGCCTTCATGGAAACAGCATTAAAGATCTCCACAAAATATTTCTTACCGGTTCAGGGGGTCCTTTCCTTTATAAATCAGCAAATGAATTCAACAAGATTAAACCTGAAGATGCTCTTAACCATCCTACCTGGGATATGGGTGATAAAATAAGTGTTGATTCTGCTACTCTTATGAATAAAGGTCTGGAAATAATAGAAGCAAAGCATCTGTTCGGAGTCTCTCTTGATATGATTGAAGTTCTTATTCATCCTCAGAGTATTGTTCATTCAATGGTGTCATTTAAAGACGGATCTGTAATGGCGCAGATGGGCATACCAGACATGAAAGGGGCAATTGCTTATGCAATGTCTTATCCAGAACGGCTTCCATTAAATTTGCCGGTTCCGGATTTTACAGGTTTAGGTGCTTTAACTTTTGAAAAACCGGATATTGAAAAATTTCCATGTTTAAAGCTTGCTTTTTCAGCTTGTAATGCTGGTGGCACACTCCCGTGCGTTCTTAACGGGGCAAATGAAGTGACTGTTCATGCTTTTTTGAATCAAGGCTTACCGTTTAATAAGATTCCCATTATAATAAAAGATACAATGGACAAGCATTGTGTTATAAAAGAGCCTGAGCTTTTAGATATTATGGAAGCAGATAAATGGGCAAGAGCTTATACTGAAGAGACTGTGAATAGAGTATTACTGACAGATTATAGACCGTCACATAAATAATTTCACGGCGTTATCAGGAAAAATTCTCGACGATGTACTACCATGTATGACTTACTCGGATTTTTCTTTATAGCCTTTTGAAATTTATTATGTGATCTATAGTTTATTCCGGAGCAAATATAATGAGTGAAAGTATAATAGCATTTATAATAATTTTAGGCGTGTTAATTTTTTTTCATGAATTTGGACATTTTCTGCTGGCCAGGCTGATGGGAGTCGGGGTTCTGAAATTTTCACTGGGGTTTGGGCCTAAAATTATTGGTAAAAAAATAGGCATTACGGAATATTGCATTTCTCTCTTACCTCTTGGCGGCTTTGTAAAAATGGTTGGTGAAGAACCTGATGCAGAAATAGACTCAGATCAGATTCCCATATCATTTACTCACAAGCATGTTATAAAAAGGCTGGCAATTGTTGTTGCCGGACCAATGTTTAATTTTTTTCTTGCTATATTTATTTTTTGGGGATTATTCCAATTCTACGGGAAACTGGTTGTGACGCCAGTAATTGGTTCAGTTCAGGATGGTTCGCCTGCATTTATAGCCGGTCTTAAAAAAGGTGACATGATAACTCAGGTGAATGACATACCAGTTGTTTCATGGGATAAAATGGGGGCAATTATTTCAGAGAGCAAGGGAAGAAGCCT
>JAUVKE010000429.1 GCA_030592105.1 Desulfobacteraceae bacterium | reverse complement strand
TTAGCACGAAAAACAATTTGCTTTTCGAAGTTAGAAGAAATGCATGATACTGTCATAGGACTATTGATTAATAAAGTTGAATTTGGTTTAGATATTCATGCTAAGTTACAGCTTTGACCCATTACCTCTTTTTTTTAATTTTTAACATCAGATGGATAATCTGTGCCTGAACTGAGACATCAAGATTCGATGTAGGTTCGTCTGCTATTATCAATTCAGGCTGAAGGGCTATTGCCCTTGCTATATTTATGCGCTGCAGCTGTCCCCCTGAAAGCTGTGCCGGAAAACGGTTGAGATGCTCTTTTCCAAGACCGACTTCATTCAACATAGATTCCAGTTTATTATCCGTTATCTCATTAAAAGCCTTTCTTCCTGTTGCAAGAAAAACCTCTTTTAAGCTCTCCTTAATCTTCATGCGCGGATTTAAAGCAGTTTCATAATTTTGGGATATGCCCTGTATTTTTTTTCGAAATCTTCTCAGTTTTTCCCCTTTTAATTTCAATAGATTCTGGTTATTGAAAAATATGGTTCCGCAATTCGGTTTTATTAATTTTAACAAAATTCTGGCAATGGTGGTTTTCCCTGAACCATTTTTTCCTATAATACCAAAAATTTCATTCGGTTTAACATCAAACGAAATGCCGTTTAAAGAAAAAACAGGTTTTTTACAAAACATGCCTGTATAATAAATTTTTGACAGCTTCCTAACTTTTAACATTTAAACACCATACATAATGATTATTCCCGGCTGAAACCGGAGAATTGATAATATGCTTTTTCTTCTCTTTGCTGCCTATGGGACATCTTGGTTGAAATGAGCATCCGGCATCATCATAAAGTGCCCCAGGAGCAAATCCCCACGTAGGAATCATGCCGTTTTCAGGCATGGCTTTTATTAGAGAGCGGGTATAAGGGTGAAGAGGCGTTTTAATTATATCTTTGGTTTCCCCTGTTTCCACAAAAGAACCATTATAAATAATCGCTGTTTTATCGCATATTTTTTCTATCACCTTCAGGTCATGGGTGACGATTACCATGGCAATATTTTTTTTATATTTTAATATCCTGACTGTTTCAAGTAGACGGTTTTGCACATCAGGATCAAGTCCTGTAAAAGGTTCATCTGCTATTACAAGATCCGGAAAACAACAAAATGCTATGGCCAAAAGAGCTCTTTGATTCATCCCTCCGCTTAACTGATAAGGGAAAGAGTTGTAAACTTGTCCGCTGTTGGAGAACTCTAATGCATTGAGAATATAAATGGCCTTTTTTTTTAAAATTTTCTTTGTTTTGACCTTTAGATTTTTTTTTAATGTTTCTATGATATGGGTTCCAATGGTCAAACGCGGATTTAATGAAGCTATACTCTGGGGAAGAAATCCGATTTTTCTGCCATACAATCTGTAAAGATCTTTATGATTAAGTTTTAATATATCATCGCCGTTAAAATATACTTCTCCTGATATTCTGGCGTCTTTTCCAATAAACCCCATAAGCAACCTGCATATTGTTGTTTTTCCTGCTCCGCTTTCACCTGCTATTCCAAAGATTTCTCCTTTTTTAACACTAAAAGAGACACCACGAAGAGCATATGCTTTTCCAGCCGAACTATCATATGCAACCTTTAATTTTTTGACGGATAAGAGATTTTTCATCTTATGCCTTTTGGGTTTCTGCTGCCCATAAAAAATTGACTTCCATTTCCTGCGGAACCTAATTCATCACCTAACATGTTAAAGGATAAAACAGTCAGGGAGATAAAGAATCCTGGAAAAAGGGCCATATGGGGCGCTGTCCTTATATAAGCTGTCCCCTGGTTCAGCATGGCTCCCCAGTCCGGCGCAGGTTCGATAATGCCAAGCCCAAGAAAACTAAGTGAAGAAATCATTATTATATTTCTCCCCATGCCAAGAGTGGCCATAACCAGTATGGGTGGCAAAATTGCCGGCAAAATATGTCTGAGCATAATATATGAATTTTTCAGCCCTATGGTTTTTGCGGTTTCCACATAATGTCTATTCTTTATATCCAGCACCAGCCCCCGTATCATCCGTGCATACCCCGTCCACATAGTAATCGACAGAATAATTATGACATTTTTTATACCAGGCCCGAGAGACCTGGCCAGGACAAGAGCAATAACAATTGTGGGAACTGTCATGAATATATCGGTTATCCGCATCACAAATTCATCCACCCATCCGCCGAAATAGCCCGACAGAATTCCAAGAATTCCTCCAAAAAACAGAGACAGCAAAAGTATGGAAAGACCTGTGCCTATAGATATCCTCGCTCCGTGCATTACCCGGCTGAAAACACATCTTCCCAGATTATCTGTGCCGAATAAATATTCGGCAGATGGAGGTTCCAGCCTCTTGGAGAGATTCGTAGCATAAGGATTATTGCCGGAGATTAGAAGAGGATTTATTCCTGTTAAAACAAGAAATAATAAAAATAAAAAATATGGCTTATAAATAAGGAATTTAAATT
>JAUVKE010000495.1 GCA_030592105.1 Desulfobacteraceae bacterium | reverse complement strand
TGCCCCCTGAAAACTGAAAACTGCCCCCTTTTCTTTTACCCTGCCCCCTGAAAACTGCCCCCTGTCCCCTTTCTTTACCCTGCCCCCTGACAACTGCACCCTTTTCTTTTTTACCCTGTCCCCTGACAACTGCCCCCTGCACCCTATATCCTATAATACCATTTCATCCATGCAACTGTTCTTTGAATCCCTTCTTCCGGCGGAACTTCAGGGTCATGGTTTAAATCTTTAATAGCTTTTGAAAAATCCACTGTTTTAACTTTTGTGGTAAACTTTTCAGCTTCCTCATATGTCACAAAAGACTCATCCGCGCCGGTTGCCTTTAACACCAGATCGGAATATTTTTTAATGTCCATTTCCCATTCGGTTTTCCCGCCCACATTATAAACTTCACCGGGGATAAAATTATCAACAATATTTGCAAATGTTCTGCATGAATCTTCCACATAATCAATTATCCTCAAATGCCCTTTATAAACAGTATACGGCCTGCCATGCAAAGCGAGATAAATAAACTTCGGGATAAAACCCCTGTACGGAGTATATTCTTCGTGCGGGCCATAGCAGTTAAGCGGCCTGACCCTTACAGTTTCCGTGCCGAACATTTCCGCAGAATTAAGACACATCAATTCACCGGCCCATTTTGAAATGGCATAATCGTTCATCTGATAAGTATCTTTTATTTTATTCTCCTGCATCACGGCTTCGGTCATTTCTCCTTCGTAATCCCCATAGACCTCTGCAGAAGAAAACGAGATCATCCTGAACTTCAGTTTTTCCTGTAATCGCAAAATGTGCTTTAATCCAATTACATTAGTTTGCCAAAGATTTTCATAATAAGCTTCACCATTCCATCTGCCATATTCAGCCGCAAGATGATAAACAAAATCAAAAGGACCAAATTTTTCAAAAACATATTCCAACTGACGAAAATTTCTTATGTCGCACCTAACGTAATTATCCCTTTCAGTATTATAGAGATCGCAAGCCAGCACATCATGACCGCGGGAGCTAAGCTCATTAACAAGATTTGTGCCTATAAAACCAGCACCACCAGTTACGAAAATCCTTTTCTTTGAAGTTTCATCCATATAAATTACTCCTGTTTATTTTACTATTCCTTGGAACATTGAATCCTTTGTAACCGTGAACGGCTACGATCCTTTTATAAAACTCAGACAAAACATTATCCCTTGAATATTTCTTGATAAGGTGTTCGTTATTAATTTCATATTTTGTGTTAATGAGCTTAATCAATTTATTGTAAAAATCTTCAGGATCTGAGGGACAAGCCACCACACCCAGGTTATTCTCCTCAACAATTTCCGCCAATTCCCCTGTTGCGCCTACTATGACAGGTTTTTCCGCCATAATGTAATCGAATATCTTACTGGATCTATACAAAGCCATGTGTGGGTGATCTACAAAATTCATTAATGTACAAAAGCTAAGTTCAAGAAAGCCTGGAACATGCTGTCTGTTAACAACGCCGATGAAACGAATATTTTTAAGTCCATGCTTTTTACATTCATTTTCCAGTTCAGCTTTTTGAGCGCCTGCGCCACCTATAACAAAAATATATTCGCTGTATTCTTCATCACCATCCATACGTTTGGCAACTTCAACCACAGTTCTTAAATTTTGCAAAAAACCAATGTTACCAATATAGAGAATAACTTTTTTTCCATTTAAGTCATATTTGTCCTCTAAGTATGAAATATATTTGTATCTATTTTTATTAAAAAATTCCACATCAACCCAGTCCGGCAGGACAAATATATTTTTATTAGAGCTTTTTTCTTTAATATTTTCCACCATTAATGGCGTTACCGCGTACACAGCCGTTGAATTGTCATAGACAAGCTTTTCTACTATTCGAGATAATTTTATGATGAATTTATTATTCACCATGCCGGATGCGATT
>JAUVKE010000044.1 GCA_030592105.1 Desulfobacteraceae bacterium | reverse complement strand
GGGTATGAGCGAAGTCGCAAAGGAAACAAACCTGAGCCGTCAGAATCTTTACAAAGCCTTGTCGGCAAACAGCTCTCCAAAGTTTGAGACCGTAAAAAAAGTCATTGAAGCGCTTGGTTGTAAGCTGGCGATTGCCTAAAAGTATTTTGATTCGGAGGTTTTGCAAATTTATTACTCCAGGAGTAGTACGGCATTTCCAACCAGGCGCTTGTCGTGCCAAGATAAATCCGAATCGTTGGGATAAGACAGAAAGTTTTTGAAATTAGATATTGTTACCAAAACCGAACAAATGATACAACCAGATTCAGGCCTGATGGATTCTATCTTAACCCACTCTAATACGTCCAAACAATTTCAAAGTTTTAACCAGATCATGCCTGAAGCATCTCTCTAATCAGCGCAGCTGAATGATTATAAAAGTTTTAAAAAGTGCGATCCCTTACCGAATTAGCTTGACTTGTTAAATAGAGTAACTTATATGAGAAAAAAACACTTTACACATAGATAAGGAATTTTTATGAATTGGGATTGGGAAAAATTAAAAGCACAGCAGGATAAAAGCAGTAAACCTCCAAGCATGGATGATATCATTGAAAAGATTAGAAATGTAAAAGCACCTTTTGGCAGACCGCTTTTTTTTCTTGTCATCCTTCTTGTTTTAATTTTTGGTTCATCTGTCTTTTATACGGTGGGTGTGGATGAAGTGGGGGTCGTGCAGCAGTTTGGGAAATTTCAGCGTCTTGCTCAACCCGGACTTAACTTTAAATTCCCCGCTGGAATTGAAAAAGTGACAAAAGTTAAGGTGAAACGTATTTATAAGGAAGAATTCGGGGATAGGGGAGCAAGGGATGATTACAGAACACGTTATGCATCCGGGAACGAGGACTTGAATGTTACACTGATGCTCACAGGCGATCTTAATGTTGCCATTGTGCCATGGATTGTTCAATACAAGATTAAGGATCCTTATAATTATCTTTTTAAGGTGAGACGTGTTCAAAGAATTTTGGTTGATATGGCAGAGTCCTCCATGCGGCTTGTGGTGGGAGATAGAGGGATTAACGAAGTAATTTCAAAGCGTGAGGAAATAGCTCTGGCAGCCATGGATGTGTTACAGGCCGAGTTAAATAAGGCGGAGGCCGGTATAAAAATTATTACTATAGAGATGAAAAAAACAAATGTTCCAGGGCCTGTTCAGTCATCATTTAATGAGGTAAACCAGGCTATCCAGGAAAAAGAGAAAATGATTTATCAGGCAAAAGAAGATTATAATAAAGCGATCCCTGCTGCAAGGGGTACTGCAGAAAGGACTATAAAAGATTCCGAAGGGTATGCCCTGGATAGAGTAAACAGAGCCAAGGGTGACGCGGCAAGATTTATTTCCGTTTACGAGGAATATGTAAAAGCGGAAGATATCACTAAAAGGCGTTTGTACCTTGAAACCTTCAGGGAACTTTTTCCCAAACTTGGGCATAAATATATTGTTGATTCAGAGCTGGATAGTTTTTTGCCTTTGCTTAATCTTGGTACACAGGAAGGGGTAACTAAATGAATTATAAAGGATTTGTAATAATTGTTGCCGCGGTTGCATTAATTGTAGCCTATGCTTCCGCTTATACGATTGATGAAACAGAGCAGGTGGTTGTTACTCAGTTCGGCAGGATCGTGGGGGAGCCTGTTACCAAGCCGGGTCTTCATTTTAAGGTCCCGTTTATTCAGAACGCAAATTATTTTCCGAATAATCTTTTGGAGTGGGATGGTGACCCTGGGCAGATTCCTACTTTGGAAAAGACATACATATGGGTGGATACTTTTGCCCGGTGGAAAATTGTCGATCCTGTTAAGTTTTTTCAGACTGTGAATAATGTTTTCAGTGGCATGGGACGTCTTGATGATATAATTGATCCTGCCACAAGGAACATGATCACTTCCCACAAGCTTATTGAAACTGTCAGAACAAGCAATAGAGTCATAGATAATATGGAAGCTATTGAAGATGACTCTTCTGGTGGAGACAGTGCCGATGTACTGACCATTGAAACAGGAAGAAGTAATATAGTAGCCGGGATTTTAAAGCAGGCTAAACCCAAGCTGGCAAAATTCGGTATTGAACTGGTTGATGTGCAGATAAAACGGATTAATTATGTTGAGGCGGTCAGGCAGTCTGTGTATGGTCGGATGGTAGCTGAGCGGAAACAGAAGGCTGAAAAATATCGTTCCGAGGGGACGGGAGAAGCTCAGAAAATTCTTGGTAGCAAAGAACGTGATCTAAAAGAGATAACTTCGGAAGCTTATAAAGAAGCGCAGAAAATCAAGGGAAGGGGTGACGCCGAAGCTACAAAAATATTTGCTGAAGCATATTCCAGGGATTCTGATTTTTATACCTTTACCAAGACATTGGAAATATATAACACATCACTGGATAAAAACAGTTCACTTGTTCTTTCAACAGATTCTGATTTTTTAAAATACCTGAAGGGCTATTCAAAATAGGTATAATGCACTCTGTCTGTGAGCAGGCCGAGTGCATTATAACTTTTTATATAAATAATCACTACCTTCGGTCGACGTACTTCTGCTACAATCCCAGTACGCCTCCCTCAGATTTTTTCATCTGTCCTTGTGTCAAATTTTAAAAGTGTATTTATTTACCTTTTCTTCTTTGGTGCCTGGTTCTGGCTAAAAGTTTTCTGTGTTTATGCTTCCGCATTTTTTTCTTTCTTTTTTTTACTACGCTACTCAATCAATCACCTCCAGTCTATTAATTTATTGATAAAAAATATCTGAATATTTTGCTTATTCAAATAACATTATTTTATATTATCTGTCCATGTTTTTTTATGAATAAACTTGAAAAATTTAGTGCTGATCAGATTAAAATTGTCAGCAACACAGCTGCAGTGGCTGAAGATCTTGTGAATAATTTTTATAAGATGTCTCAAAGCCAGTGGTTTGGCAGAAGATACGATATAAAAACCCTGGCCGATTTAAAAGATGATGAAGTTATTCACGGGCCCTTTGCCCAGGTAGTCAGGTATGAGGGGAAAAAAAAGGATGCAACCCTTGGCTCCTCTTACTATGATTTTTATAAAATATGTATCCAGGATCATTCAGTCCTTTCGGTCCTAAGTCAGTATCCGGAAATAAAACTTTCACCTTTTATTCTTTATATAGTAGCTCACGAATTAATTCATGTTTTGCGGTTTTGTAAATTTTTTCAGAATTTTGATGCGTCCTCCCATGAAAAGATGGAAGAAGAAGGGCGGGTTCATGCACAAACCCGTAAAATTATTGAGCCTGTTAATATTCAAGGGCTGAAATCTGTTTTAAAATTTTACAAAAGATGGGATAAATCTTTTTGATCTCTTGACAAGGTTAAAAGACTGACTATCTTTATCATAATTTAACGTGCCTTCAGGTGGCCAGGAGGAAATAGAATGCCGATTTATGAATATGAATGTACTGAATGCGGGAAAGTAGAAGAAGTGCTCCAGAAGTTTTCAGAAAAGCCCCTTGAAACATGTGAGAATTGTTCTGGTAAGCTGCATAAATTGATATCCCATAGCAGCTTTCATCTTAAAGGCTCAGGGTGGTATGTAACAGATTATGCCAATAAAACGTCACAGAGTTCTTCTTCTCCCGATAAAAAAACTGAAAAAAAAGTCCCTACCCCGGACAAGGATGTCACTAAGCCGACAGCCAGCAAATCAACAGATAACGACACATAGGTTTTGTTTCTAATAATCTGATAGGATATGCGCAAAATTTATGGAAATTTCACTTTACAAACATTAAAATATGATTATTTTTAAGATTCAATTTTAACTACTCATTTAATTTATTTGGAGGAGATTCAAAACAATGAAACTGAGACCTTTGTATGACAGGATTCTAGTAAAGCGTGTTCCGGAAGAAGAAAAAACCAAGGGTGGAATAATTATTCCTGACTCTGCCAAAGAAAAACCTGCAGAAGGGATAGTCGTTACTGTGGGAAATGGAAAGTTTGATGACAGTGGCAACAGAGTCGCCCTTGAAATCAAAGAAGGTGATAAGGTCCTCTTTTCCAAATATGGTGGAACTGATGTGAAAATTGAGGGTGAAGACTATCTGATCATGCGTGAGGATGACGTTCTGGGTATAATTGAATAATAAATAAAATTTACTATAGATGGAGGTTTGCACAAGATGGCTAAAGTGATCAAATATGATGCAAAAGCCCGTGAAGCGATGCTGGAAGGGGTTAAAACTCTTGCAGATGCGGTTATTGTTACCCTTGGACCTAAAGGCAGAAATGTTTTAATAGATAAATCATGGGGCTCACCCACAGTCACTAAAGATGGTGTTACTGTGGCCAAGGAAATTGAACTTGAGGACAAGTTCGAAAATATGGGAGCCCAGATGGTAAAAGAGGTTGCCAGTAAAACAAGTGATATGGCAGGAGACGGAACAACAACGGCTACCTTGCTTGCCAGATGTATTTATGAAGAAGGGCAGAGACTTGTTGTAGCCGGGAACAACCCCATGTCCGTGAAACGTGGAATAGATAAAGCTGTTGAGACTGCGGTTGCCAAGCTTAAAACCTTTAGCAAAGATACCAAGGATCAAAGGGAAATCGCCCAGGTTGGAACCATTTCTGCTAATAGTGACACCACCATCGGTAATATTATTGCAGAAGCCATGGAAAAAGTCGGTAAAGAAGGGGTTATCACCGTAGAAGAAGCAAAAGGAATGGAGACAACCCTTGACGTGGTTGAGGGGATGCAGTTTGACAGGGGTTATCTTTCTCCCTACTTTGTCACCGATCCGGAAAAAATGATCTCCTCCCTTGAAGAACCATATATACTGATAAGTGAGAAAAAAATCAGTACTATGAAAGATCTTCTCCCGGTACTGGAGCAGGTTGCTAAAATGGGTAAACCCCTTATGATTATTGCAGAAGATGTTGATGGCGAAGCCCTTGCGACTCTTGTTGTAAATAAATTAAGAGGCACCCTGCAGGTTGCTGCTGTTAAAGCCCCTGGCTTTGGTGATAGAAGAAAGGCAATGCTGGAAGATATCGCAATCCTCACAGGGGGCCAGCTTGTTTCTGAAGATTTGGGTATAAAAATGGAAAACATGACTGTTGCAGATCTTGGAACAGCCAAACGTATTACAATGGATAAGGATAATACAACCATTGTAGACGGTGCAGGATCCCGCGCTGCTCTGGAAGGGAGAGTTAAGCAGATCCGTGCCCAGGTTGACGAGACAACTTCAGATTATGACAAGGAAAAACTTCAGGAACGTCTTGCCAAATTGATAGGCGGAGTTGCTGTAATTAATGTGGGTGCTGCAACAGAAACCGAGATGAAAGAGAAAAAAGCCAGGGTTGAAGATGCATTGAATGCAACACGTGCTGCGGTTGAAGAGGGTATAGTGGCCGGCGGCGGAGTTGCTCTTGTTCGTTGCATATCTTCACTGGATGTTCTTGATCTTGGTCCTGAGGAAATGGCAGGAGTCGGAGTTGTCAGGCGTGCCTTGGAAGAACCAGCACGGCAGATTGCCAATAACGCCGGTGTTGAAGGTTCGGTTGTTATTGAAAAAGTAAAGAATGGAGAAGGTCCATTTGGTTATAATGCAGCAACTGGTACTTTTGAAGACCTGATTGCAGCAGGCGTTATTGATCCTACAAAGGTTGTACGTTTTGCTCTTCAAAATGCAGGGAGTGTAGCTTCCCTGATGCTGACCACCGAAGCGATGATAGCTGATTCTCCTGATGAAAAATCAGATATGCCTGCAATGCCTGCCGGTGGCGGAATGGGTGGACTGGGCGGAATGGGCGGACTGGGCGGAATGATGTAATAACTGCTCCTTAGTAAAAAATAAAAAGGAATTATTTTTTTTTATTATCCTTTTTTTAAAAAAGTCCTTATGCTTTTTATGTGTAAGGACTTTTTTTTGTGGTTTTTTTCATTTTTTGTTGATTATATATCTAAATAATGTAAACAAATAAAAAAAGTCGGGTAACTATTCAGCGTTGCTGATTTAAGATAGGCAGCAGGTTTAATCAGATTATACCTGCTGCCGTACATATTAGCTGAATAATTACCAAAAGTTAATCCATGAATTGTTGTCCATGGATAGTTTCGAATCTGAAAATCCCTATTATTACGGATAAAATTTATTTTACCTGGAGGATATCATGAACAACGAAATAAAATTAAAGGTATTAACCGGCGTAAGTCTGCTCGTTGCAATGATTTTTCTATTTCCTTTTAATTGTTTTGCTGAGGAAAAAACCGATTCGTCAAATTTTAAAGCAGGGTTTTATTATACAATTAAAAAGGGTGATACTCTATGGGATTTGTCAGAGCAATTTTCCGATTCTCCATGGATATGGCCCAACTTGTGGAGTGATAATAAACAGGTTGCAAATCCGCACTTGATTTATCCTGGTGAAAAAATACGAATATTTCATAAGGAATGGCTGACCAAAATGGGTGTGCCAAAAGCGGCAAAGGACCCGACTTTTTATGTTTATCCTCAGATTTTCAGAGCGGGGTTTATTAAAAAGATGGCTGTGACACCTGTGGGGACTATTTTTAAAGTTAGAGACGATAAGGTCATGATAAGTGAGGGGGATCTGGTTTATATAAGGGAAGAAAAAGGGGGCCCCCTTATTAAAGGGGATAAGTATATGATTTACAGGACCATGAATCCCCACGCAGATGGTTTGACTGATGAATATGTCGGGATTCAGCATTATATGCTGGGTTTGGCTGAAGTTTATAAAAATGAGCAGGGTTTTGTTTTGGCGAACGTTATAAAATCATTTAGAACCATCAGAAAAAATGATCTGATCATGCCCTATGGAGATGTTTTGCCATATATTGAGCTGAAGCAGAGTAAAGAAGGCCTTGATGGTGAAATTATTATATCAGAGGAACACCAGGTGATGTTTGGAGATACAACCATAGCCTTTATCGATAGAGGTGTTAAGGATGGAGTAACCCAGGGGCAGCAATATAGTATATATTCCCAGGATAAAGGCTCTCTGCGAGACTCAAGTGATAAAAAGGTTCTTTTGCCCCCTGAGGAGATTGGAAGCCTTTTAGTCCTTCGCACAGAACCTGAAACATCCACAGTACTGATAACAAAGTCTGAAAGAATTATTGAAGCAGGTTCCAGGATCTGTTATCCCCTTGAATAAAAAGGGGATATAGTAATTAGGAAAATGGGCATAGTTCTAACTTCGGCCACTATATGTCATAAACTGAGCTATGGTGAAAAGCGCAGCGAGTTTCAGAGGTTTTTAAATTTTATTATAGTCTATTGCTGAAATTAGAACCGGCCCCTAAAATGGAGATTTGTGGGGTTCACTATATTAAACCAAGGGTCTGGAGCTGTTCAAGCAGTTTTGATTTGGAAACAGGTTTGACAATGAATCCATCACACTGTTTTTTGAATGATTGTATGACATTTTTACTGTCACCAAGGGCCGTTGTCATGATGACTTTGCAGTTTTCAATGACTCCGGTCCTTTCCTCATCTGCACGAATGATTCTTAGAGCCTCTTGTCCGTCCATTTCAGGCATCATGATATCAAGACATATAAGATCATAGGGATCTTCTTTCTTCTCCCGTGCGGCGGCAACAGCTTCCACCGCCTCTTTTCCGTTTACCGCCACATGCACAGGCCCGTGGATTTTAAGTATCTCCTGCAGTAAAAGCCGGTTGGTAAAGTCATCGTCTACGATTAATGTCTTCATAGGATGCTCCTTTCCTTTTTATATGTTTTGAGTTGTGTACGTTATCAGGCCGAAGATGTCGTGAAAATCTACAGCAATTCCCGACACATTTTTAGTTTTTATCTTGAATTATCATATATAGGTTTTTCTGCCGGTATTTTGCTATTGCCCTGGCTGCAATATCAAGTTGTTTTTTAAGGTATTTAGATAATATTTTTCTCTTTCGTGAAACCGTATCCCCTAGTTCGTACATTAACCGGATTGCAGTGCTGTGTAGCTCAACAGCTATATAACTTTAAGTCGAGCCAGAGTATAACCGGTTTGGGAACAGCACCAAAGAGAGTGTATAAGAGATTAGTGGCATAATGAAAACTACTTGAGATTTGATTTTGAATAAATCAATGAAAAGCATCATTGCATAAAGTAAATTTTTATGTCAAGTAATTTGTATTAAATAGTTTTTCTGTTTTATTCTAATGGCAGTAGTGTCCGGTTCGAAAGTTGCAAGAAAGAAAATATATTGAAAAAAACTTTTTAAAAACATATAAATCATTTATGCTTTTAAAATTAAATAATGAAAACCCACAACCCAGATTGATAAACAAGATTGTTGAATCACTGAAAAAAGGTGGTATAATCGCGTACCCCACGGATACTTTTTATGGTATTGGCTGTGACATATTCAGCAAAAGGGCCATTGAAAAAATATACCGTTTAAAACAGAGAAACAAAAATAAACCATTTAGTTTTATCTGTTCTGATCTTAAAAATATCAGTCATTATGCCAAAGTTTCAAATTATGCCTACAGGACAATGAAAAGATTTCTCCCAGGACCATATACTTTTATATTAGAGGGTTCAAAACTTGTCCCTAAAATCATGCTGACCAAACGAAAAACAGCTGGAATTCGTATTCCCGATAATAATATTTGCATGGACCTGATAAATGGACTGGGGAATCCCATAATTTCAACCAGTGCAACAAATTCCCTGGGAGAGATATTCCATGATCCGTTGGATATTTATGACTATTTTTCGCAGCGTCTAGATATAGTCGTAGACGGGGGAACAGTCCCTGGCAAACCCTCCAGTGTAATATCCCTGATTGATGATCTTCCCAATGTGATTCGTGCTGGCTTGGGACCGGTTGAAATGTTCGAGGAAAAAATATAATTTTGGAGATAGAGGTATATGGAAAATTCAAAAAATGCCCTGCCGGAAATCTCAGAGATTGCAAAACAGATATATAAAAAATCATCTGAATACAAATTTCCCTTAACCCCGGAAAATTATACCATATGGTATGCGTATTTTACTCAATCGGATAAAAATCTAAAATTCGAAATAGATAAAAAAATATCGTCGAAAAAGGTTTTTACTGATGCTGTTAGCGTGGAACTATATGAAAAGTATTTTAAACAGGAAGATAATTTACAAACGACTCAGGAAATTAATCTAAAAATAAAGCAGCTTATTCAGGGCGTTATTGATGAGATTTGTGAAACAGTAAATATTACTTCAAATTATAAGGACGAGCTAAAAAAATATTCAAAAAAACTGGATAAAGTAGAAAACGCTGGTCATATTCGGGTGATTGTGGAAGATGTTATTAAAGATACAAATGATCTTGAGAAATCGTACAAGGATGTACAGCAGAGATTAGAGTTAAATAAGGTTGAAACCGTTGAATTAAAACGACGGCTTGAAAAGGTTGAAGAAGAGGCCTCTGTCGATTCTCTGACATCACTGTTTAACAGAAGAGCCTTTGATGATAAAATGAAAAAGTTTTATAATGACTTTACTAGTTTGGGAACCCCTTTTTCCATTATGATGATCGATATTGATTTTTTTAAAAGATTTAATGATAAATACGGGCATCCAATTGGAGATGAGGTCTTAAAACTTATTGGAGCTATAATTCGTAATAATCTGAAAGGGAAGGATTTCCCTGCCAGATATGGAGGCGAAGAATTTATCGTTCTTCTTGCTGAGACTTCTTTGGAGAATTCATATGCTGTGGCAGAGGATATACGGAAAAAAATAGCAAAAAACAGGGTTAAAATTGTAAAAACAGGTGAATTTCTGGACCAAATCACCGTAAGTATGGGAACAGCGGTTATAAATTCAGAAGATACTGTCGCAATCTTACTTGACAGAGTAGACGCTGCCCTTTACCTGGCAAAGAAAATGGGGCGCAATAATGTGAAAACAGAAGAAGACTTGAAATGTAACTATACACAATAGATTTGTGTAAACTATAATATATGTTTTATATACTACTGATTCTTTTTTTATTTTAATAGCCATATGAAAACAAAAAGCCAGATTATATTTGGCAATTCACGGAAAATGAGTGAAGTTGCCTCCGGTTCCATAAGTCTGGTGGTAACCTCTCCCCCTTATCCCATGATAAAGATGTGGGATGATCTCTTTTGTTCCCATGACCCAAAGATAAAGGCTGCTTTAGACAGCTTTTCAGGTGATAAAGCCTTTGAACTGATGCACAAATGCCTTGACCCTGTCTGGAAAGAGACTTTTCGTGTTTTACATCAGGGAGGAATAGCCTGTATTAATATAGGGGATGCCACAAGAAACTTAAATGGAGACTTTAAATTGTATTCAAACCATGCGAGAATACTTCACTATCTGTTGAAACTTGGGTTTAGCATCCTTCCCAATATCCTCTGGCGGAAACAGACCAATGTCCCGAACAAGTTCATGGGATCAGGGATGCTACCGGGGGGAGCTTATGTTACCCTGGAGCATGAGCATATACTTATTCTCCGGAAAGGGGGCAAAAGAGAATTTTGCATGGAGTCTGAAAAAGTAAACCGCCGCAAAAGCGCTATTTTCTGGGAAGAGCGGAATGTTTTTTTTTCAGATGTATGGATGGACATAAAAGGTGCACGGCAGGAGCTTTCTAAAAAAAGTTCCAGATTAAGAAGCGGGGCCTACCCTTTTGAACTGGTTTACAGGCTGATAAACATGTATTCAGCAAAAAAGGATACAATACTCGACCCTTTTCTGGGGACAGGTACAACAATGGCCGCAGCAATGGTTTCAGCCAGAAATTGTGTGGGATACGAGATAGATTCAAAGCTTAAAAATTCGATTCATGATATGTGCAACAATATCACCGGTTTTGGTAATCAATATATTAATGACCGACTTGAAAAGCATACGGTTTTTGTAGCTGAAAGGCTAAAAACAAAGGGCCCCCTGAAGTATAACAACAGACCCCATGGATTTCCGGTTATTACAAATCAGGAAAAAGAACTTACAATTAACGAGGTAGCCAGCGTAAAAAAAGTTGAAAACAGGTTTGAGGTCTCATATTCAGACAGCCCCAGATATTTTACCTCAATAAATTCTGAAGAAAATTCACCAGAGAAAAACGCTCCCTGTAAAAAAAAGACCCAGGCCGGTGAAATCGGGGGTGATGTAAAGCGGCAGTTAACCTTTTTTTAAAAAATTAATGTAACTATTCAGCTAATATGTACGGCAACAGGTATAATCTGATTAAAACATGAAAAACTCACAGATAATAGGTCGTAAAGAAAGAATTTATTAAAAATATAAGCTTGCGTAATAGTATACCAGAAAATAACGTCAATAAGTTCAGATCTGATGGATTCTTTCTTAACGCTCTCTAATCTGTTCAAACAATTTCAAAGTTTTAATCAGATCATACCTGCTGCGTATCTTAAGTCAGCGACGCTGAATAGTTACAAATTAATTACCTGAAAGCCCATATGAAAAAATGCCGATTTTTTTAATGATCGGCATTTCATGGGCTGCAAAAAAAAATTAAACACCCTTTCCTGTATCAACAATCGGTCGGGCTTCGACAATATCAAAAATCACCAGGTAGCTATCAGGGGTTGAGCGTTCTTCGGCTTTGGCTTCCCGATCTACATTAAATGATTTTTCCCAGCCGGTTTCTTCCTGACCTCTTTCAGCAAGATAAATAGGATTTCTTGATCGTTCGATAAATTGTTTTTTTAAATAAACCCGGTATCCTTTTATCTTAAACCCATTGCCACCTGTTTCAGGCAGGAGAATCAGGCAGGATGCATGGGGATTTTCTTTGATGTTTGCAAGGGATCTGCTGGTGTTTTTCAGTACAAAAGAGACTGTGTTTTTTTCTGTCAGCATAGCTGATCCAAAAACGGCTACATCTGTTACACCTTTTTTGTTTGCTGTACTTAATATGTTAATTCTGTCCTTATTAGTCAGTACATCTTTTACAGTTTGGCTGAGATCCATTTTTTTCTCCCTTTTTGCTGTTGATAGTTAATTACAAAGAATTGTTTTTTCATTTGAACTGATATTTAATTAACTTACAACAAGCATGCCAGTGAACTTCAAAATTTTAAAAAAATGAAATTAGCTATAATAACAAGTAGTTATTCAAAGGTTGTGTCGCTTTTAATTAGCAGATTCAATGTGTATAATTTGTGATGAGACGAATATGTATCATGGGGCAATCCCGTGATTTTAATGATTTTAAAATAAGCCAGGCCCATGAGATGTGTATGTGGTCGAAAAAAAGTTTTAACCATGGTGTCTCGATTCAGTAATGAGACACAGGTAATGCTGCAGAGAATTTGAGCGTTTATACAGATCTTACGCCTGATCAATTTTTTATAAATCCAGTTGAAAATGGATGAATTGCCTGATCAGTACTATCTCATGGGCATATAAATCCGTCAGGACTCTGGCATACAACAGTTT
>JAUVKE010000465.1 GCA_030592105.1 Desulfobacteraceae bacterium | reverse complement strand
GATAACGCAGTGAAATTATTTATGTGACGGTCTATAATATATAGCTTCAGGTATAATCTGATTAAATCATGAAAAACTCACGCATAAGAAGCCGTAAAGAAAAAACCTGACAAGATATAAATATGTACAATAATATACCAGAAATAATACAAATAAATTCAGTTCTAATGGTTCTTTCTTAACGCTTACTAATGCGTTCAAACAATTTCAATTGCTTTAATCAGATCATACCTGAAGCGTATACGTAATCAATATTTTCAGGCAGCTGAACAGTTACAAATGAGTTCATCAAAATTTATTACCTGTTATACTTAGAACGTGATTTGATAAAGGATGATTAAAATAAATGAATTATAAGAAAACTTTAAATCTGCCTGTTACAAAGTTTCCCATGAAGGCGAATTTGTCCAGGCGTGAACCAGAACAACTGAAATTCTGGGAACAGACTGAATTATATAATAAACTCAGGGAAACATCAGATGGCAAAACGAAGTTTATTTTGCACGATGGACCTCCATATGCAAACGGAAACATTCATATAGGTACGGCTTTAAATAAAATTTTGAAGGATATTATTGTCCGTTCAAAGCAGATGTCTGATTTTGATGCTGTCTATGTACCTGGCTGGGATTGTCATGGCCTTCCCATAGAGCATAATGTTGAAAAAGAGCTTGGAAAAGAAAAAAAAAATATGACACAGGCTCAAATCAGAAAATTATGCAGAGCTTATGCTGAAAAATATATTGATATCCAACGTAAGGATTTTAAAAGACTTGGAGTAATGGGTGAGTGGGAAAATCCATACATGACAATGGATTATAAATATCAGGCTGTTATTGCATCAGAATGTGCAAAATTCACTCTTGACGGGAGTCTTTTCAGAAGTAAAAAGCCAATATACTGGTGTGCCAGTTGCAGAACAGCTCTTGCTGAAGCTGAGATTGAATATGCCGATGATTCCACTCCATCAATTTACGTCAAGTTTCCACTGGCGGACAATTCAGATTTAAAGATACCAGGTGTAAAAAATAAAAAAATTTATATTGTAATATGGACAACTACTCCATGGACAATTCCTGCAAATCTTGCAATATGCCTGCACCCTGATTTTGTATATGCTGCTGTTGATACAAAAAATGATGATATTCTTATTCTTGCCAAGGATCTTGTGGAAAACTGTATGGATACTTTCGGATTTGCAGACTATGAAATTTTGTCTGAAATTGATGCAAAAACATTTGAAAAAAAAGAATGCTGTCATCCTTTTTATGATCGTAAATCGCTGATAATTCTTGGCGATCATGTAACCTTGGAAGCTGGTACCGGATGTGTTCATACTGCTCCGGGACATGGGCGCGAAGATTATGAGGCAGGGCTTTTATACGGGCTGGATATCTATGCTCCTGTTAATGACAGCGGATGTTTTACCAGTGAGACGGATTTCCTTGCAGGCAAATTCGTTTTTAAAGCTAATCAGGAAAAAATCGACCGTCTTGAGCAGGATGATTTTCTTGCAGCGCAGAAAAACCTGACACATTCATACCCTCACTGCTGGCGTTGTAAAAAACCTGTTATCTTTAGAGCTACACATCAGTGGTTTATTTCAATGGAAAAAACAGGGTTAAGAAAAAAAGCACTTGAAGAGATAGAGAATGTGAAATGGATACCTTCCTGGGGCAAAAACAGGATATACGGGATGATTGAAAACCGCCCTGACTGGTGTGTTTCAAGGCAACGCTCCTGGGGTGTTCCTATTGTTATGTTTTATTGCAGTAAATGCATGTCACTTCATATAGACCAGAAATCTTTGGATAAAGTGTTGAATCTGTTTAAACAATATGGAGCTGATGTATGGTTTGAAAAAGATGTAAAAGATCTTGTCAGTGAAAATGCAGTATGTGAAAAATGTAATAATAACACTTTTCTTAAAGAGACAGATATCCTTGATGTCTGGTTTGATTCCGGTGTAAGTCACGCAGCAGTTCTGGAAGCACGTCCATATCTTAAGTGGCCGGCGGATCTTTATCTTGAAGGGAGTGATCAGCACAGGGGATGGTTTCACAGTTCACTTTTGACATCTGTAGGAACAAGAAAGAAAGCACCTTATAAATCTGTGTTAACTCATGGCTTTGTTGTGGATGCCAAAGGCAAAAAAATGTCCAAATCACTTGGTAATGTAATGGCTCCAAGCAAGGTAATAGACAGGTATGGCGCTGAAATTCTTCGTTTATGGGT
>JAUVKE010000170.1 GCA_030592105.1 Desulfobacteraceae bacterium | reverse complement strand
ATGACCTCATCAGGAGTATCTGATAAATAGATGGCATTATTATAACTCTTGCTCATTTTACGCCGATCAGTACCAAGAATTTTAGGAGATTCTGTTAATATTGCCTCAGGTTCCGGGAATACATCGTCAAAAAGATAGTTGAATCTCCTTACTATTTCCCTTGCAATTTCAATATGGGGAATCTGATCCACCCCCACAGGAACACTATCTCCCTTGTACAGAATGATATCTGCAGTCTGAAGTACAGGATAACCTAAAAATCCGAATGTGGAAAGATCCTTGTTCCCCATCTGCACAATTTGATCCTTATATGTGGGGTTCCGCTCCAGCCATGGAACCGGCGTAATCATTGAAAGAAGAAGAAACAGCTCCGAGTGCTCCTTGACCTGGGACTGAATAAACATGGTACACAAGTCAGGGGACAGCCCCGCACTGAGCCAGTCTATCATCATATTATCAATATTTTTACCAATGGAATCTGTATTTTCATAATCACTGGTTAAAGCATGCCAATCGGCTATAAAAAAAAAGCAGTCATACTCGTTTTGCATGTTAATCCAGTTTGCAAGGGCACCGTGGAGATTCCCAAGATGAAGCGGACCCGTGGGGCGCATTCCGCTTAATATACGTTTTTTTTTCGTCATTTAAAACTCCTCCCCGCAAAAAGTTTACAACCCTGCCAAAGCCAGCTGTATGATTTGCAGAGCGTAAATTTACGGGTCAATACTACCTGCCAAGAAGAGTATTTGTAATTGGATTAATAAAGAATAGAAGAATTTTGTCTAAAAGATTTGTTATGAGCAACAAAAAAATAATCAATATGCCAAACCGTTCAATGCGGGCGTATAGTGCCCCCAAAAAAGGAGGAAGAAACACAGAAACAATTCTGCTTCCATCAAGGGGGGGGATGGGTATAAGATTAAAAACTGCAAGGACTGAATTTATAATTACACTGTAAAGGAGAAAATAAAAAAAATCTGATAATACCAGATTAAAAAAAGTTTGACTCCATGCAGGCTCAAATTTATACATTATTTTAAAAAAGAGCCCGCAGATAAAAGCAAAGCATAAGTTTACAGCTACCCCGGCCGAGGCGACAAGGATAATACCTTTTTTGGAATTATTAATTCTGGCAAAGTTAACAGGAACAGGCTTGGCATATCCAAAGATAACCGGTGCTCCTGAAATAACCAGACCAAGGGGAATAAGAACCGAACCGATAAAATCAAGATGTTTTAAGGGGTTAAGTGTCAATCTCCCCGCCTTCATGGCGGTATCGTCTCCCAGCATATAAGCAGCCGAGCCATGGGCAACCTCATGGATGGTCACTGCAAAAATAAGTGCGGTGAGCATCATGGCTACCTGGTTAATATCAATATTATCAAACATAATTACGTGCGAACTCAAATTCGTCTTTTTTTGTTTTTACAATCCCATTTAATTTTGCGTCAAAAAGAGCCTGAAAAATCTCCCGAAACAGCGGCCCCGGGGTAAAACCCATTTCTATTAAGTCCTTACCTGTTACTGAAATAGTCATATACCTGAAGTCTGTAAAATATTTTGATATGCTTTTTTTTGTATTTTTCCGCTTTGCCGCAGCCATCATATATAAAATCAATTCGGTTTTATAAATAGCAAGATTTCTGTAAAGGAGACTGTTTTTTACCGGCAGACTCCTTTCCAGCCATGCGAGAGTTTTGTTTGCCTCAAAGCGATCCCTGGTGAACATTTTTTCATGCTCAGGCAAAAACTCAAATCTCCGGCAAATTTTCTCTGAACCTTCTTTTTTTGTACTGCTGATAATGGCCAAAAAATAAACAGACCATTTCATATACGATTCTTCCAGAAAAAGCAATTCAAACCAGGATATAACATTTCTAATTGAAGACAACAGATCTATCAATTTTTTAGTTAACCTTAAAGAAGGATGAATCACTTTAAGAAGATTATAATCAGCAAGCCTTTTTATGGCTGGTACGGGATTATCCTCTTCAAGTATCTGGCGAAATTCCGAAAAGACCCTTCGCCCGCTGAGTTTTGCCACAATACCCATTCTAACAGAACTTTTTATCAAACCTGATGTTAATTTGCCTATGGGAAAACCAAAACGCTGTTCAAATCTTATAGCACGAAACGCTCTGGTGGGATCTTCAACAAAACTTAAATTATGGAGTACTCTTATGGCCTTGCTCTTAATATCCCTTTGCCCTGAAAAAAAATCTATAAGGGTTCCTATTTTGCCCTCTGTAAGCTGTATAGCCAGGGTGTTTATTGTAAAATCCCTTCTGAACAGATCGAGCTTTACAGAACTCATTTCAACGGTGGGAAGTGCCGCAGGAAACTTGTAATATTCCATTCTGGCCGAAGCTATATCTATTTTAAAGCCATCTGGAAAGGTGATTACGGCAGTTCCGAATTTTTCATATGCGTAAATACGCCCCTTATTTTTTTTTGCAAACTTTTTCGCAAAAGCTATGCCGTCTCCTTCTATAACAATGTCAATGTCTTCATTTGGTCGAAAAAGAAGCAGATCCCGTACAAATCCGCCCACGACATAGGCCTGGCACCCTGTATTTTTGGCTTCTATCCCTATGGTGATCAGCATTGTGATAATTCGATCAGGGATTCTCTCTTTCATAAGGGAATAAACGTTCCTGAACCTGGGATTAACCGATTTCAAGATGGTGTCTGTTAGAATTTCCACTCTTTCCTGGGACTGGCTCACCAGAATATCGAGGAGGTCGGTTCTGGAAATAACCCCTATTATTTTGTCATTTTCCATAACCGGTAAAATACGCTGCTTATGTGCTATGATTTTATCCTGTATTTCACCAAGTTTTGCATCGGGCCCCACAGTCTCAATCTCTGTGGTTGCATATTCTTCCACAGGGAATTTTCCAAGTTTATGATATAAAGCTTTTTCCACAACCTGGCGGGAAATATAACCAACAAGCCGACTGTTTTCAGAAGCAGAGCCTGTTTCCACCACCAGAAGCGCATTAACATCATAACGTGTGAAGAGATTATGCGTCTCTTTACAGGAAAGATCGTTTTTCACAGTAATGGGAGGAGAAGACATAAAATCCCGGGCCAGCCTGTTTGCGCTGACATGCCTGTTGATCGTATCTAAAACTTCCTGCTCTACCTGAACAAGGGTTTTCCCTTTGACTGATGCTGCAGCGGCAAAGGAATGCCCCCCCCCTCCAAAGTCCGCAAGAATAATTCCCATATCAACTTCCGGTATTCTGCTTCTGGCTACAATATATATTTTATTATCCATCTGCGCCAGAGCGATAATCGCATCCATCTTTTCCATACGGATCATTTTATGTACAACAAAAGCGAAATCGGAGATATAATGATCGCTTATAACTGTGGAAATGGTAATATTAACGCCGTTAATATTGTAATGAGCCGCTCCCCGGATCAGATCATTAAGCAGCCCCACCTGCTCAGGATTGATTTCCCTTGCCAGGAGATTGGAAACAACATTTAAATCAGCACCCCGCGATACAAGAAAGCCTGCTGCCAAAAAATCTTTTTCAGTTGTGGAGGAATAGGAAAAAGAGCCTGTATCTTCATATATTCCAAGGCACATAATTGTAGCCTCATCAGGGGAAACTTCTACTTTTTTTTCTTTTATTATCCCGGTAAGTATAGCAACTGCTGAGCCTGTAGGCATAATTACCTCATAATCCCCCTTGATATCATCCTCCCTGTCGGGGTGATGATCATATATATCTATCTTAAGCCCGGGGCGATTGAGAATTGAGGCAAAATTTCCAATCCTGTTTATCTGCCTTGTATCTACTATAACCAGTTTTTCAATTTCACCAAAATCAATATCTCTTATATCCAGCATGTTAAAAAGATATTCCACAGACTGGATAAAAAAATTTCTTAAATTTTTTTCATTTGAGCTGGGAAAAACCATAACCGAACCAGGATACAGCTTTTGCGCCGCAAGCATGGAGGCCACCGCATCAAAATCGGCGTTTGCATGGGTTGTTATAACAGTTTTATATTTTAATTTATCTTTTGACATTTATATCTCTCTGGGGGCAATTTACAGCAGGAGGATTAAACCTGCAAGTTATTATTACAAAACAACTTAATACCTGTGACATTGATAAAAAACAATACTCGAAAAACAAAAACCACCACCTGGAAAGTTCACATCCCAAACAATAATCAGGCATTCAAGCAGACTGCAGGAAGCTGGGAGTCTTCGCTTGATGAGTCGCAGTTGCAAGTTTTTAGGTCCGCTGCTTAATTTGTCCGTTATACCCTTTCTTATATTATTAAAATGTCTTCATAAAAATCATCTTGACGTATTTACAGATTGTATATACAATAATAAACATGAAATTAAAATCTTCAAACAAGAAATCAAAAACCAACTGGGATAAACTTTATACAATGCCTGATATTGAAATTGATTATTCTGATATTCTACCTTTAAAAAAAGATTTCTTTAAAAAAGGTAAGCTTCGAATGCCTAAAACAAAACCATTAATTTCAATTAGATTAGATGCAGATGTATTAGATTGGTTTAAATCAAATGGTGTTGGGTATCAAACTCGTATGAATGCTGTTCTGCGTATGTATATGGATGCACACAGGCATAACAAATAAATAAACTCAGGCCCATTTCTTTGTTCATGGGGCTATTGTTTAATGCAAGTTTATTATAATGTCCACCAGTGTCGTGCGTTTTGTGCTGGTTATTTTGTCGTTATGCCTCTTAGACTGCTATATTGTCAAAATCACTAATTATTATCGAGGAAAAAATGAAGGAAGAATGGGTCGAACAGATGCAGAATCAAGTGAACACACTTGAAAAGCTTGAAAAGTATATCAATGTCTCTGATCAAGAAAGGGAGGCAATTAAGCGTTTGGATACCAGATGGGGGATATCGCCTTATTTTGCATCGTTAATGGATAAGGAAGATCCAAATTGTCCAATCCGAATGCAGATGATTCCATCCATGAAGGAACAGGTTAATCAGTATGGAATGACAGACTATCTGGTCTGGAAAGAGAATAGAGCGACCGAAGAAGTTCGTCCAGATAGCATTGCCCGTCAGTATCATGATCGTATTGCTTTTACTGTTTTAGAAAATTGTGCTGTTTATTGTCGGCACTGCTTCCGTAAGGAGCTGGTTGTCGACCAGGAATTGCAACTGCGTTTTGACCTTGATGAGGGACTGGCTTGGATTGCCGAACACACAGAGATTCGTGACGTCCTGATTACGGGTGGTGATCCATTGCTTTTGTCGGATGATAAACTGGAACGCCTGATTACCAAACTTCGTGAGATGCCACATATCGAAATGATTCGCATAGGCTCCCGGCTACCTATAGTTCTACCGCATCGCATTACAGAAGGACTAAAAAATGCTATAGGAGGCTTTCACAAAATTCCAGTCTGGATCAATACGCAATGTAATCACCCAAAAGAGATTACTGAAAAAACGGCAAAAGCGGTTTATGAACTGATGAGTTGTGGAGTTAATGTGGGCAATCAGGCGGTATTGTTGAAAGGGATTAATGATGATGTAAGCACCTTCAAAGAACTACATCTGAAATTACTGCGTACTCGTATAAGACCCTACTATGTTTTCTATTGTGAAGCGACTCCTGGAATCGACCATTTCCGTACTTCGGTGGAGAAAGGTGCTGAATTGATTCGTGATGCACTGCGTGGTCATACTACTGGTCTGGCGCAACCGATGTACGTGCTTGCAACCAATATCGGCAAGATTCCATTAATGCCAGATTATTATATAGTCGATAAAAACGCGAAAGAGTACACATTACGAAACCATAAGGGCGAAACAACCAAGATCCCTAATATCCCTGAATAAATGTTAGCGTTTTTAGTAAAATGACATAACGAATAATGCCCTATGTGTCAGGATAGATGTCGCCTCAATTGAACTGAAAACTTATAAGTTGATAGGGCAATCGAGAGGTCATATGATCACGGAATATTCACAGGGATTTAAAGAATCAATGCTACAAAAAATTTT
>JAUVKE010000347.1 GCA_030592105.1 Desulfobacteraceae bacterium | reverse complement strand
TTTTCAAGAGTTCTTGGCGGCAAGGGATCTCCTAAGCCTGATGTATTATTAGAAGACAACGATGAAATTAAAATTGGCGAATCAATTTTAAAAGTAATTCATACACCAGGACATACACCAGGCAGTATCTGCATATATATCCCTGGGAATATCTTTACTGGTGATACCCTTTTTGTAGAAGGATGCGGCAGAACTGACCTTCCCGGAGGCTCTTTTAAGCAATTATCAAAGTCAGTTCATGAAAAAATTTACACTTTGCCGGAAAATACCATAGTATGGCCCGGACACGATTACGGATCCATGCCACATTCAACAATTGCATATGAAAAAAAGAATAATCTATTATAACCTTATGAGAGTAGAAAACATATGAAATGGGTAGAAATAAAAGTAATATTTGTTTCTTTTAATAATGAAATGGCTGCTGATTTAATTTCGAATATTTTTTTTGAGATGGGCATACATGGCGTTGTTATACAGGATCCTGATGAAAAGCCGGCTGAAGGATGGGGAGACTCTACTGACATAAAAGCGGAATATAATGCAGTTACAGGTTATTCTCCTGTGGATGAATTGACAGAACAAAGGAAGAAAGTTGTAACAGACAGGCTGAATATTCTTCAATCTAATATGGGAATCGAATACAGGCTCGAATTTCAGGAGATTGATGAAGATGACTGGGCAGAATCGTGGAAAAAATATTTCTGGCCTCAAAAAATAAGTAAACAGATTGTAGTTAAGCCAACATGGCGTGAATATAAACAAAAGAGCGGAGAGATTGTCATAGAGATAGATCCGGGTATGGCCTTTGGGACAGGTACACATCCAACCACGTCTCTTTGCGTGGAAATGCTTGAGGAACATCTTAAAACAGATGATTCTGTTCTGGATGTTGGTACAGGCTCCGGAATACTTTTACTGGCAGCGTCCAGACTGGGAAACGGTAATCTTTTTGGAATCGATATTGACAGGATTGCCGTAAAAATTGCAAAACAGAATTTAGCCATAAATAATGTTGAAACGGCCAGATTTCAAATTACCACTGGAAATATTAACACCGTTACTATGGACGGTTTTAACATCATAATTGCAAATATATTAGCTGATGTTATTTTTGAAATAATAGATGATGTAAAAAAACGTTTAAAGGATAATGGGATTTTTATATGTTCAGGAATTATCGAAGAGAAAAAAAATATTATTATAAACAGACTGAAAAGCACCGGTTTTGAGATTATAGATCTTTTTATTAAAGAGGAGTGGGTTGCCATTTCTGCAAAACTAATTTAATTTTATACAAACTTTTATCATCTTGAAAAAGAACCTGATACGTGGAGATATTCATGGAACCTGATAAAAAAAACTTTAAAACTGATCTGTTTGATACTATTAATTCAATCTTTAAAGCAAAATCGATTGCTGTTGTGGGAGCCTCTGATGAAACTTTCAGCTTTGGATTTCATTTTATGCGTTATCTTATCGATTCAGGATATAAAGGGAATATCTTCCCTGTTAACCCTAAAAAAAAAGAGATATTAAACTGCAAAGTTTATCCGGATTTAATCTCTATCCCTGAAAATGTTGATTATCTTATTTGCTGCATCAGGGCAGACCTTGTGGCAGATCTTATTACCCAGGCCAGCGAAAAAAAGGTCAGAGTCATACATCTTCTGGCTGGACGATTCAGTGAAACCGGCGACCACAGGGCGCATGAGCTGGAGAAACAGGTTCTTGCAAAGGCCAGGGAAACAGGAATTCGCTTAATCGGTCCCAATTGCATGGGAGTCTACTCTCCCAAAAGCAGAATCAGCTTTAATCATGATCTTTCCATGGAACCTGGCAATGTAGGTGGAATTTGTCAAAGCGGTGGAGTTGCAGGAGAGATTGTTCGTTATGCATCACAAAGGGGTGTTAAATTCAGCAAGGTTATAAGTTATGGGAATGCACTTGATCTTAATGAATCTGATCTGCTGGAATATTTTTATCTGGATCAGGATACAAAAGTTATATTCATGTATATTGAAGGGGCAACAGATGGTCCAAGACTGTTCAAAATTTTAAAAAAGACTTGTGCAAAAAAACCTGTAATCCTGTTAAAAGGCGGAAAAAGCAGAGCAGGCAAAAAAGCAACAGTTTCTCATACCGCATCCATAGCAGGAAAAGAAGCCGCATGGGATGCAATCTGCAGACAGTGTAATATTGTAAAAGCATCATGCCTTGATGAATTATTAGATCTGCTTGTTGCTTTTGACAAGTTGCCACGGATTAATTCAAAGAGAACCGGTATAATAGGTGGAGGTGGCGGAAAAGGTATTCTTGCAGCCGATGATTGTGAAATTGCGGGTCTTGACGTTGTTAACCTTCCTGATGACGTGCAGAAATTTATTGCAGAAAAAGATTCTGCCATGTCCGGATGGATAGGAAACCCTGTCGATTTTTCCATAATATCAGGAGGCGGAATAGATACAATTGAAATGCTGGATGTTCTTGCCGGAAGCTCAGGGCTTGATATTCTCCTGTCCATTTTAACAGAAGATAATCCTTTTGATGAAATTTTCTGGTCAGAATTTATAAACAAAGAGATCGAAAATTATATTAAAATAGCAAGTAATAGATCCAAACTTTTTGCAGTAGCCATGGGAAGTCCCAGACTGGATTTTTCTAATATGGAAAACTGGCGCTGGAAAGCTTTTTTAAAAGGATGGGAAAAACTGAAAAAAGCAGGTATCCCTGTTTTTGCAAGTATAAAAGATGCTGCAAATGCTGTTAATAAGGTTGCTGATTTTTATATGCATAAAGAAAAAATAACCGATATCTCCCCTGAACCAGTTCAAAAGATAAAAATAACCGGAACAATTCTTAGCGAAATAGAGTCCAAACAAGCTCTTCAGGATGCAGGGATATCCGTAAATGAAACGATTCTGTCAAAAACAAGAAAAGAGGCTCTTGATTTATCTGAAAAAATAGGGTTCCCTGTGGTTTTTAAAATTGTAGCTCCGGGAATTACCCATAAAACAGATGTAGGTGGAGTATATCTTGATATTAAGACACCTGACGAAGCATCGGATGCTTATGAAAAAATAACGGCATCTGTGCCAAAAAATGAACTTACAGGGATAGCTGTTCAAAAAATGATTTCAAAAGGAACAGAATTTGTAGCGGGAATGTCCCGCGACCCGCAATTCGGTCCTATG
>JAUVKE010000067.1 GCA_030592105.1 Desulfobacteraceae bacterium | reverse complement strand
CCATTTTACTATACCGGTTATTATACCAATTGCCATTGAGCCTTTCTCCTTCAAGATAAAGGGTTTGGTTATAATTTCAGTAATAACCTGATGGCCAGGTTAAAACCAAGCCGAAAATAAATTTAGTTTTACCGATTGACAATACCCTATTTTTTAATAAAGTCAAGAATTCTGTTTTAAAAAACATATAGCCTATGGTAACATACTGTAATTTTTCAGATATGCTGATCGTAAAGACTCTTCAGCATACATATACCCACTTGTCCTGGTCATAATCTTGCGTAAGGGAGGTTGCTATAAATGAAATTAATAGATTGCAGAGGCCTTGACTGCCCTGCCCCTGTCCTGAAAACCAAAGAAGCTGTTGTGAATAAAAAATTGCATGAAGTAACTATACTGGTGGATAATGAAGCGGCTAAGCAGAATGTAAGCCGGTTTTTAGAATTTCAAAAATTCCAGGTTTTTGTACAGGAAAAGGATGAAGCTTTTTATGTGACAGGTAAACAAGGTAAAAATGCTGCTGACACATGTAGTATCCATGAAAAAGCAGATACTGATGAAAAAAAATAATGGTTATGGTGGCCACAGATCGTATTGGCCATGGAGACGATGAATTAGGCTCAAAACTTATGATAAGTTTTTTAAAGACCATAAAAGAGATGGGTAATGAATTGTGGCGCCTTGTTTTCGTAAATAATGGTGTCAAGCTAACCACAACGGATTCAGAAATTTTGGCGACTCTGAAAAATTATGAGGCAGAAGGGCTTCACATACTGGTCTGCGGAACATGCCTCACCCATTTTGATCTCCTTGACAAGAAAGAGGTGGGGGAGACTACAAATATGCTGGATATTGTTATGGCAATGCAACTGGCCGACAAAGTAATTAATATTTAGTACCTTACTCCTGGTTTTCTGTCACAAAAAACAAGAAAGTCGTTATATGGTATCAGTTGTCAGTTGTCAGTAAAAGCATATCGATATTAATTTATCTTCCTCAGGGATTTGCTGAGAGTTCTTTTGTTTCCCAAATCCTCAAATTTCAAAATAACCTCCAGTGTTGACAACTGACAAGTAATAATTGATAACTGCGGCTTTGCCGCTTTAGAGCTTCATAAACTATTCCAGGAGATTATGGCTTTTCTCAGAGGTGCGGGAAGGATTACTGAACAACATAGATGATTTATACAGACCAGACTTATAATCAGATCTGTTTTTTGGGATTCAAGCTGCTGATCCCATATTTCATGTTTTAAAATAAGACTTTTTTCTGTAATTTTTATTATACTGCTGAGAATTGTAATTTTTTCGTGACACCCAAGGGGGGCTAAATATTTGCAATGAGCTTCAGCCACTGTAAGGTGGTTCCTGTTTTCCATAATAGACTGGTAGGAATACCCCATATCAGCAAACATGGATTCCCTCGCCAAATCAAAAAAGTGATAATAGTTTCCATGGTATACTCCCCCTCCAAGATCGATTTCATAAAGGGGGACTTTCATGCTGAATTTATGAACTCTGCTCATAGGTTCCTTAAAATATGTTCAAGGGTTTCAGGTGTAAGTGTTGAATTCTGCAAAAATATTTTTTTTACCCTGTTTGAATGGCCTGAAATAATTTCCAAAGATGACCTGGAGACCTTCAGGCATTCAGCAAGAAAATTAATGCACATTTTATTTGCAGCTCCATCCACAGGGGGAGCAGTCAGTTTTATCTTGAGAGTATCCCCGTAAATACCGGCTGCCATATTTCTCGATGACTTGGGCAGGACTGTAACTTTAAAAATAAGGCCTTCTTTTTTTTTCTCAACAAAAGGCATGTTAACTGCCCCTTAATGCATCAGCAAGTTCTTTTTGCGAAATTGTTGCTGTGCCAACCTTTCCCACCACCAGCCCTGCGGCGGTATTTGCAATTGCAGCGCCACTTTTTAAAGAGATGCCCAGGGCAATTGCAAGACCTAAAACAGCTATTACAGTGTCACCAGCGCCTGACACATCAAAAACCTGCCGCGCCTTTGCAGATATTTTATATGGTTTTTCATCACGTTCAAACATAACCATACCGTCCTTGCCGCAGGTTATCAGCAGGCTCCCTGTATCTGTTTTTTCAAGAATCTGAAGCCCGGCGCTGTTAAGTGTTAAATCATCTAAAATTTCTATGCCGGAGACATGGGATGCCTCTTTTTTATTTGGAGTGATTAATGACGCTCCCGAGTATTTGGAGAAGTCGAGCCCTTTGGGATCGACAATTACTCTTTTATTATATTTTTTTACTGTTTGAACAATTTCAGCCATGAGGTTTTTGGTAACAAGACCTTTCCCATAATCGGAAACCAGTACAAGGTCGACGTCGGGTATTTTTTCTTTTAGAAAATTTTTAATATAATCTTCTGTTGAGGGCTTAATCTTTTTTCTGGATTCCCTGTCGATTCTCACCACATGCTGGTTTGCAGCTATAATTCTTGTTTTTACAGTGGTCTGCCTGTTCTCTTCCCAGGCGATCCCCTGGGAGTCGACCCCAAGTTCATTTAATTTTCGGGAAAGGAGCTTCCCATTATCATCCTTTCCTGCGACCCCTGCAACCCAGACCCCGGCACCCAGGCAAATTAGATTATTTACTACATTTCCAGCACCACCAAGGGTTACGCTTTCATCTTTCACAAGAACAATCTGCACAGGGGCCTCAGGAGAAATTCTATCGACAGTTCCCCATAAATACCTGTCAATCATCAAATCGCCCACAACAAGAATTTTACATTCTTTAAATCTTGAAATATCAATATTCATTAATTTTTCGCAATCATTTACCAGAAGGAAGACTGTTTTTAACAAGATCCAACAAAAATTTCGGTGGACGTATTATTTTTTTATCATCACCCACGCACGCATGCTTGGTAAACCCGGTTGCAGACGGGGTTTTATCCCCCTTTACAAAGATACGGAAATCAAATTTCATCCCCCCCCGTACCCTTTCATCAATTCCTGTTTCCACAAGTAGAATATCATCATATTTCAGGGCTTTTATAAATTTGCAATATGCTTCTGAAACAGGAAGATGAACACCCTTTTCGGTTATTTCTTTGTAGGAGGTACCTAAAGATCTGAACAATTCAGCCCTGCCGATTTCGAACCACCGGAAATAATTTGCGTGGTAAACAATCCCAAATCCGTCTGTATCACCATATATTACTCTGCATTCTGCGCTGTGTTTAATCATGTGTTTTTTCTAATATTACCCTGAGTTCATCATAAGTATAGGTTACCGGCAGTTCAGGATACTCATCCTTTACATTTTGGGGCGGATTAAAAAGGATCCCCGTGTCAGCTTCCTTCAGCATATTAATATCATTGTAGGAATCACCTATTCCTGTGATGGAATAGTTTAGACTTTTCAGGGCAAGTACGGTTTTATATTTTCCATTTTGCTGGCGAAGATTATATTCTGCTATAGTTCCGTCCTGTTCAATTGAAAGTGAATGACAGAAAAGAACCGGTTTGCCAAGTTTTTCCATTAAAGGTTTTGCAAATTGAACAAATGTGTCTGAAACAATTATCACCTGGGTGTGCGATCTTAACCAGTCCAAAAAATCAGCGGCCCCTTCCAAAGGGTCCATATTTGCAATAACAGCCTGGATATCCTGTAATTTCAAGTTATTCTCATTTAATATGGAAAGACGTTTTTGCATTAATACATCATAATCGGATATGTCCCGTGTTGTCAGCTTGAGTTCTTCAATTCCTGTTTTTTTTGCTACATTAATCCATATTTCAGGGATAAAAACGCCCTCTAAGTCTGAACAAACAATATTCATATTACCTCTTCTTTCTATAATTGTAACTATTCAACTAAGATGTGAGCAACAGGTATAATTTGATTAAACCTGTTGCGTGCCTTAAATCAGCGACGCTTGATAGCTACCTATGATTTCTCATTTTCATCTTCAATCCGTATTAAAACCGGCCTGCTTGTTACAACATCAATCCTGTGTATCTCCTGAAGGGCATTTCTCACATCTGATTCCCTTGCAAGATGGGTCATCATAACTATGGTAACTGAGCCATCTATCTCGCCCCCTTTTTGGTTCACAGATTTCAGGCTGATATTATAGTTACCCAGGACTAAAGCTATTTTTGCCAGAACCCCGGAGCAATCCTGAACTGAAAACCTGAAGTAATAATGGGTGGATACTTCTTCAATGGGTAATACAGGAATTCGTTTTATCTGATCCTGCTGACAGGAAAATAATGGAATCTTTTGCCTGGTCCCATTTAAAATATTCCGCGCAAGATCCACAGTATCGCTTAAAACAGCATTGGCAGTGGGCATCATTCCTGCCCCGTGCCCATATAAAACCATATCCCCCACCGCGTCTCCAGATACTGCCACAGCATTCATGGAGCCGGCAACGCTTGCCAGGATATTATCAAAAGGGACCATTGTGGGGTGCACCCTTGCCTCGATGGTATCACCATGATATTTACTAATGGCAAGGAGTTTGATTTTATAACCAAAAAATTTGGCAAACTCAATATCATCGGAAGTAATATTTGTAATCCCCTTAACATAAATATCATCAAGACTGATTTCGGTTCCATATGCCAGTGATGTGAGGATGGCCAATTTATGCGCAGTATCAATACCTTCCACATCCAGAGTCGGGTCTGTTTCAGCGAATCCTTTTGCCTGGGCATCCTTTAAAGCCTCTGCAAAAGGGACACCCTCTTCTGTACACTTGGAGAGAATGTAATTACATGTCCCGTTTAAAATTCCTTTAATTCCCCTTATATGATCAGCTACTAAAGACTCTCGCAGGGTTTTAATAATAGGTATACACCCTGCGACCCCGGCCTCAAAGGCCAGATCAACCCCTTTTTTATTTGCCGCTTCAAAAAGGAGAGAACCTGAGTCCGCAAGAAGAGCCTTGTTGGCAGTGACAACCTGTTTCCCATTATCAATGGCCTTTAATATCAAGTCTTTAGCAACACCTGTTCCACCTATGAGTTCAATAACAATATCAATATCAGGGTCTGCGATGACTTTATCAGCGTCTGTGGTGAAAATATTTTTGTCAAACTGCAGTGCCAAATCCTTATTTATATCTGCAACCCGTTTCAACACAAAACAAGCGCCTGTACGGGAAGTTATAAGATCCTGATTTTCAATAATGAGCTTTGCTACACCTGTACCCACTGTGCCGCAGCCCAACAGTCCGATGTTGATTGTTTTCATCTGCCACCTTATATCTATAAATTTCAGCAATAGACTGAGCTATAACATCTGGCCTATGAAATTTATTATCTGAAAATCCATACTTCGAATTGGAATTACATTATTTTTTTAATTCCTCTCATACCCTGATTAATACGCATATGATTTTCTATTAATGCAAAACGTACATAATCATCACCATATTCTCCAAACCCCAGACCGGGTGAGACTGCCACTTTAGCTTCTTTGATTAAAAATTTAGAAAATTCAACAGAACCCATATGACGATGCTGCTCGGGGATTTTAGCCCATACAAACATTGTCCCCTTGGGGCTTTCCACCTCCCATCCCGAACGATTCAGCCCGGTAATAAGAGTATCCCTTCGTCCTTTATATATGTCACATATATCGGTGACACAATCCTGGGGTCCATTTAAAGCGATAATTGAAGCAATCTGAATAGGCTGAAAAATTCCATAATCAAGATAACTCTTTATTCTCCGGAGGGCGGCTATAATTTCCGGATTTCCCACGCAAAACCCAACGCGCCAACCCGGCATGCTGTAGCTCTTGGAAAGTGAAAAAAATTCCACCCCAACATCCTTGGCACCTTTAGCCTGTAAAAAGCTCGGAGCTTTATATCCATCAAATACAAGATCCGCATATGCAAAATCATGTATTATCATTATATTATGTTCTTTTGCATAGTCTACGATCTTTTCAAAAAATTCAATCTCCACGGTTTCTGTTGTTGGATTATGCGGATAAGATAATATTAACACCTTTGGTTTTGGCCATGTCTGCTTGGTTGCATGCATGAGATTATCAAAAAAATCCGATTCCGGCCCCACAGGGATCCCCCGGACATCCCCCCCTGCAATAATCGCGGAATAGGGATGTATTGGATATGTTGGATTCGGCGTGAATACCACGTCACCCGGACGAATTGTCACAAGAATTAAATGGGAAATACCCTCTTTTGCGCCTATGGTAACTATCGCTTCATTTTCGTGGTCTATATCCACATCAAATCTTAGTTTATACCAGCTTGATATAGCCATTCTGAGGTTGGTAATTCCCATGGAGGCTGAATAACGGTGATTATGGGGCTTATTAACAGCTTCCACAAGCTTGTCAATTATATGCTGAGGTGTTGCAAGATCGGGGTTCCCCATACCAAGATCTATGATATCTTCACCTTTATGTCTTGCATCCATCTTAATCTCATTTACTGTTGCAAAAACATATGGAGGTAAACGGTCAAGGCGAGCAAATTTTTTATTCATAATATTAATCCAGGATAACAGAAAATAATTTGTAACTTCTCGATATTTTTTATATGAAGTAATTTTCATGACTACATTTTTACACTCAATTTTTTATCATAACATACCTGTTAATTCTGTTACAATAAAAAATGAGTAATTTCTTAATCAGATCAACTGCCATGGGAATTTGCCCAGCTTTACAAAACAAAGGAAAATATGCCATGTCTAATTTGTATGATGAAGCTTTCAAACAATCGATTGAAAATCCTGAAACTTTTTGGGCCAAGCATGCAAAAGATTGCCACTGGTACAAAAAATGGGACAAAGTACTCGACGACTCGAACAAGCCTTTTTATCGCTGGTTCACCGGGGGAGTGGTAAACACATGCTATAATACCCTCGATTTTCATATTGAAAATGGAAGGGGAAAGCAGGCTGCCCTGATTTATGACAGCCCTGTAACAAAGAGCATAAAAAGCTACACATATACTGAGCTTAGAGATCTCGTTGCAAAATTTGCGGGTGTTCTCGCGGCTAAAGGGGTGGCAAAAGGAGACCGTGTAATTATATATATGCCGATGATTCCTGAAGCTGCCGTTGCCATGCTCGCCTGTGCCCGTATCGGAGCCGTACATTCAGTGGTTTTCGGAGGCTTTGCTGCAAATGAGCTCGCCACAAGAATTGACGATGCAAAGCCTAAAGTTATTGTTTCTGCATCATGCGGCATTGAAGTGGAAAAAATTATACCTTATAAACCACTCCTTGACGGCGCCATTGATATGGCAACTTCAAAACCTGACTCCTGTATTATTGTTCAGCGATCCATGGCAAAAGCGGATATGGTACCAGGCCGCGATTTTGACTGGAATAACGAGATAGCAAAAGCTGCAACCCATGACTGTGTTCCCGTGGCTGCAACTGATCCTTTATATATTCTATATACTTCAGGAACAACAGGGATACCCAAGGGGGTTGTTCGTGATAACGGAGGGCACATGGTTGCCCTTAAATGGAGCATGAAAGCTGTTTACAACATGGATGCGGGGGATGTTTACTGGTCAGCCTCTGATCTGGGATGGGCTGTGGGGCATTCATATATTGTTTACGGCCCCCTTTTAAAAGGCTGCACCACCATACTTTTTGAAGGAAAACCCGTGGGTACTCCCGACGCGGGAGTATTCTGGAGGATAATATCCCAGCATAAAGTCAAGGCCATGTTCACTGCACCCACAGCTTTCAGGGCGATCAAAAGAGATGACCCCAAAGGGGAATTCATAAAAAAATATGATCTTTCCAGTTTTAAAACACTCTTCCTTGCGGGAGAAAGGCTTGATCTCGCCACCCTGAAATGGGCAGAAACCATGCTCAATATTCCGGTGATAGATCACTGGTGGCAGACAGAAACAGGCTGGGCCATTGTTGCAAACTGCATGGGACTCCAGCATTTTCCTGTTAAGCCTGGCTCCCCTACAAAAGCAGTGCCTGGGTGGGATCTGCGGGTCATGGACACTGATGGGAAACCTGTAAAAGCCGGTGAAATAGGATCTCTTGTTGCAAAACTTCCCCTTCCCCCGGGCACACTTCCAACACTCTGGCAAAATAATGACCGGTTTGTCAGTTCTTATCTTCAGGAATTTCCAGGATATTACAAAACAGCAGATGCAGGCTTTATAAATGACGATGGTTATGTTTTTGTAATGTCACGCACAGATGATATCATCAACGTTGCCGGCCACAGGCTTTCAACAGGAGCCATGGAAGAAATTTTGTCAGATCATCCTGATGTTGCGGAATGCGCTGTTTTAGGGGTTGAAGATAATCTCAAGGGACATATTCCTATTGGGTTCCTTGTGCTAAAAGCAGGGGTTGCAAAAAACCATGATAAACTTATACGAGAAGTTATTCAGGCAGTAAGGGATAGAATAGGACCCGTGGCTGCTTTTAAAAAAGCTGCAGTTGTAGCCCGCCTTCCAAAAACACGTTCGGGAAAAATATTACGGGGCACTATTCAGAAGATAGCGGACAATAAGGAATATAAAGTGCCGGCCACCATAAATGACCCTTTCATTCTTGATGAGATGGAAGAAGCGTTAAAAAATATGGGATACGCAGGCTCAAGGGACTAATTAGCAATTATTAAGCTGATATGTATATAGATTTAAAGCCCGGAAATACCAGTTATGAATATAATATTTGATAAATATATTCTTGGCGAAAAAATTGACAACAAGCTGGTTAGCGAAAAAGAAAAGAAAAAAAGCAAATGGTTCGAAGTAAAATAATTAGATTTTAAGTTGGCTGCTTAATCCTGCCCGCACAAGTCGCATGTATCGATCTGTGCAATTAGCTTTGGATAAACGCACAGATCGAACAGTATCAGGTGTCTTTCTCTGCTTTCAATTAAAACGAGGCAACATGAAATTCCTGCTTTTCAGCAGGAATCTTCTTTTGTTTCATCAGCCTTTTTTTTGCCAAACTCTTCTTTAACAATCTGCGCCACTTTTTTTGAGGTTGTTTTGATCTTTTCAGTATTCTCCTTTGCTGCTTTTTTTACTTTCTCCACGCCGCTGCTGTCTGAAAAGATTTTTGCTACGGCAAATCCTGCTGCAAAAGACAAAATTATTCTAATAATCATCGAGTTCACCTCCCTGTAAAATTAAAGTATCATAGAAAAAAACAGTATTTTTTTTATATACCATTTGCGACATAATTGAAAAGTAAAATTTATTTTTCTTTCACGAAAATTTTATCAGCGTTTTTTTGTTCCAGAAACAGCCTTAGCCCCTTTTTCGTAGAAACAACAATCGGGTTCTGCTTGCTCATGTAAAAACTTCTGGCCGGATTAATACCTTCCAAAACAAGAACTGCTCCAGGCTCAACACCACGGGCACGAAGCATCTCACGGGCATTCTCCCCCCCTAAAAGCGATTTTACATTAAACTGTTTGCCTTTTCGGGCATAGTTAAACTGAAGCATCTTGTCGCCGGTTTCACCCCAAATTTTGGCAGCCATGCTTTCAGTAAGGTGGATTCTCCCCTTTTTTTCTAAAAACACAACATACTCCATGGGAGGAAGTCTGCGTATAAGTGTAATCCTTTCATCATTTTTAAAGCCCAACACGTTTAAGGCATCGGAAAGACTTGCTCCCCCCGTCAACCCCTCGATATGTCCTGTTTCATCTGGTTCCATTTCAGCCAGGGGGAGTTTTCTGCCGTCATCAAGATGCACAACTATTTTAGCCGACATTCCGCCGCCGATAACAGCATCCCCGCTGCGGCATCTTACCCGTAACGGCTGAAGTTTTACGTCTTCCTTGATACGTATCAATTCCATGCCCTCAAAAATCCCCATGTGTCTGAGACGAGCTGCAAAAGAAGAGTCTGCCACCTTAACAAGGAAGAGCGGCTTTTCAAAGGGAGCCTCTGTTAATGTTTGATACATAAATTTATCCCGATTTGTAAAGTAGAGACGCAAAATTTTGCGTCTCTACATGGATTCCCGCCTTCGCGGGAAAGACAAGTACCTGACACGATATTTCACGCATGACACGACACTAAGGTTTTTTTGCTCCGGACAAGGCCGCATAGGTTATAATTCCAAGGGTTCCTGTGTTATGAAGAAGGGCTGAAGTAAAAGGCTGAAGCATACCCGCGCTTGCAAAAAGCAAAATTGACGTAT
>JAUVKE010000299.1 GCA_030592105.1 Desulfobacteraceae bacterium | reverse complement strand
TTTACTTTTAACGTTAAAGGCGGCAGGTGTGAAGCCTGTACCGGTGATGGTATCATTAAAATTGAAATGCATTTTCTGCCTGATGTCTATGTTGCCTGTGATGTCTGTAAAGGCAAACGATACAACAGAGAAACCACGGAAATCAAATATAAAGGTAAAAATATTGCCCAGGTTTTAGATATGACAATCAATCAGTTAGTTCGGTTTTTTGAAAACATTTCATTTATCCGAACCAAGCTTGCAACCCTCATTGAAGTCGGACTCGGATATATAAAGTTAGGCCAGGCTGCCACTACTTTGTCCGGGGGAGAAGCCCAAAGAATAAAATTAGCAAAAGAGCTGCCCAAAAAAGGCACTGAAAAAACCATCTATATATTGGATGAACCAAACACCGGACTCCATTCAGATGATATTAAAAAATTATTATTTGTTCTGAATAGACTGGTTTAGAAAACTAACCCATAAGACCTGACTCTTTATCTTATAGTAAATAGGTGCTCAATGTATGTTATTATTAGTTGGTTATTGTCAGTAATTTTATATTTTTATATATCTTGACTTATTTAAAGCTAAAAATTATACAGTACGATTGTAAATAACCATTAATGGGAGGATATATAATGAAAAATCAAAAATTTAATCTGGCAACTCACCTTGTTTGGATAACTGTCTGCACCTTAATGATGTTCCCATTTTCGGTACAGGCAGGGCCAGAAGGAAAACTTAGTATTTTCCATGCCGGCAGCCTGACAGTTCCATTTGCAAAAATTGAAAAGGCATTTGAAGCCAGATATCCTGACATTGACGTTCAAAGAGAAGCCGGCGGCAGTACCAAAATGGCCCGCCTTATTTCTGAGGTTGGTAAACCAGCCGACATCATGGCCTCAGCAGATTATAAGGTCATTGATAACAATTTGATTCCAAATTTTGCCACCTGGAATGTAAGATTTGCTACAAACCAGCTTGTTCTATGTTATACAGAGCAAAGTAAATATTCTGATAAGATCACTGATAAGAACTGGTATAAAATATTACAAAAAAAAGATGTTGTCTGGGGACATTCTGATCCAAACCTTGATCCTTGCGGATATCGCAGTGTTATGGTGTTGCAGTTGGCTGAAAAATTTTATGATATTGATGGTCTTTATCAAAAACTCATTGACAATCGTCCCAAAAAAAATATCCGTCCCAAATCCGTTGAACTGGTCAATCTTCTCAAGACTGGACATATGGATTATGCATGGGAATACCTTTCTGTTGCAATCCAACATGAGCTTAAATTTGTAAAACTTGACGATCATATCAATCTTGGCAATTACAAATATGATAATTTTTATAAACAAGCCCAGGTAAAAGTTACTGGTAAAAAGCCCAACACCTGGATTACAAAAAAAGGAAAATCCTGCACCTATGGAATTACCCTGATCAAGGATGCACCAAATCCTGAAGCGGCAAAGGCATTTTTAAAGTTTCTTCTTTCACCTGAACTAGGCCTAAAAACTTTAAAAGAAATGGGGCAGCCCCCATTTATTCCCTGCAGATTACCTTCTCAGGAAATGGCAGACAAGCTTCCCTCTGAAATAAAATCTTTGGTGGAAGTTAAGAACTAAGTAAATGAAAAGGATGGAACCCTTAAACTGGCTGTTTATGTTTATCAGCCTGCCGTTAATCCTTCTTCTGACATTGCCGCTTCTCAAAATGACATTTGAACCATCCGTTGAAATGCTCATAGAGACAATTAAAGACAAGGATGTGGTGAATGCCATTGCAAGATCAATCAGCCTGTCTCTTTGTGCTGGTATCCTCTCGTTTGTGATGGGTACTCCCCTTGCCTATCTTCTGGCCAGAAAAAACATGATTGGTAAAAAAATAATAGAAGGAATCATAGATTTACCAATCATGATCCCTCATCCTGTAGTAGGAATTGCTATTCTCAGCCTTGCAGGAAGAAACCATCCCTTTGGAAGGTTTTTATCTGATATTGGAATTCAGATTATGGGCACCAGAACCGGTATTGTCTGTGTATTGCTCTTTGTAGGATTGCCCTTTTATGTAAACACAGTCAAAGCTGGATTTGAAAGCGTTCCGATCCGGCTTGAAAATGCTTCCCGGACTCTTGGGGCAGGCACTTTTTCAACATTCTGTCGCATCACAGTCCCTCTCACCTGGCGGCACATGATACTGGGAATCATTATGTGTACAGCCAGGGCTATCAGTGAATTCGGAGCAGTTGTCATCGTCGCTTATCATCCCATGACGGCTCCTGTTATGATTTATGAAAGATTTACAGCTTATGGATTAAAATATTCACAACCCATAGCTGTATGGTTGATCATTATTTCATTTGTTTTATTTATTATTTTGCGCCTGTTGAGCAAATCAATTGATCCGCACTATAGATAATACCATGATTCATCTAAAAGATATTAATTTGACGTTGCCTGAATTTGCCCTCAAGGATATCAACCTTGATATTCAAAAAAATGATTTTTTCTCGTTAATAGGCCCTACCGGCTCAGGAAAATCTTTACTACTTGAGGGAATGATGGGACTTATCCCATTTACAGGCGGGCATCTGTTTTTTGAGAATTATGATATCACAAACCTTGCCGTAGAAAAACGAAACCTCGCTATTGTGTATCAGGATTTTGCACTTTTCCCTCATTTGAATGTTACACAAAATATATTTTACGGTGTTTCATATCACAAAATTCCTAAACCGACGGCACAGAAAAAATTTGATTTTCTTGTCTCTACGTTGGGGTTGAAAAAAATTACCAAAAGACTCCCCTATAATTTAAGTGGTGGTGAAAAACAGCGGGTTGCCCTTGCAAGGTCCCTGATTTTAAACCCCAGTGTACTTCTTTTAGATGAACCATTATCAGCTTTGGATCCTATTTTTCATGAAGAGGCCAAGCAGCTTTTAAAAAAAATCCATGATGAACTAGAAATCACAATAATCATGGTATCTCATAATTTTTCCGATGTATTATACCTTGCCAACAGAGGGGCAATTATAAAAAATGGCAGGATCATGCAACAGGATAAAATCATATCAATTTTTGAAAAGCCAAATTGCAAATTTACTGCTTCTTTTGTAGGAATGAAAAATATTAATCCAATTAACAACCAGAATGGAAAAATATTGATTAAAGATAAAAACATTGACATAATAGCTGCACACAAACTAGGACAAAATGATAGATATATGGGGATCCGGCCTGAAGACATTTCTTTAAAGACCAGAAACCCTGATCTTTTTTTAAAAAATTTTTATACCGGAGAAATTAAAAAAATAACAAGCAATGGCATTTTTTTAAATATTTATCTGCAAACCAAAAATTTCCAGTTTGAAGCAATTTGGCCCCGAAGTTATTTTAGAGATCATGATCTATATACTGGTAAAACTGTTACGTTTGGATTTCATCCGGAATCCGTCCATACTTTTTAGATCAAAACACAAAAGGCCCTGAGCATGATATTTCATACTCAGGGCCTTTTAAAAAAATGGACCGGCGGCGTTTTACTTTCTAATTCAGTACCATTGATGTGGTTAAGGGATAGTAAACTGCAAGCAGACTATCATCAAACACATTCCTTACCATTATGCAAGTCACAGTTCCTCAGGTGTAAACGCCACAACAGCATCAATACATACAGCATCTGCTAAAAGCATAACAAGCCTGTCAACGCCTAACGCATTGCCGGTTGCTTCCGGCATATATTTTAACGATTCAAGA
>JAUVKE010000059.1 GCA_030592105.1 Desulfobacteraceae bacterium | reverse complement strand
GGAGATAATCGGGAGTTTAAAGGAAAAAGAGCCTGCTTTGGCCGAAATAACAGATGAAAAATACTATGAGGAGATTGCCCAGTTAAGAACCATGGGTGAAATTGTCCATTGGATTGAGTCAAAATTTAAAGCAGGAGCCCACGGGGAAGAGGCTCTACCCCCTGCACAGGATGGAAAAGAAGAAAAAAAGGTTCTAATAAACAGATATGTACTTGATCTCATTGATCATCCTTCAGAAGATACAGAGTTTTTTGTTCCAAAAGGTCCCCCCATAGTTATATTAAACAACGGTCATAATTTGGGGAATGTTCTCCATGAATCCATGAATAAAAAAGGGATTAATGCCCTTTTAGTCAGAAAAAATGAAAAAACAGGGGAAAATATAGACCAGGGTATTTATTCAGCCGATTTTTCCTCGGAAAAGGGGATCAAGGCCTGCTATGCGAAGATCAGGGGGGAACATGGAGAAATCTCCGGAATTTTGAATCTTCTGGGTCTTGGTATTAAAAATCATGAAGATGGTATCGACTGTGTAAAGGAGAGCTTTCTGTGGGCAAAAATTGCAGGTACTGATTTTCTAAAAAAAGAGAATCACGAGTCCTTTTGGATGACAGTAACCGGTATGGGAGGCGATTTTGGCCTTTCAGAAGTTCCCACCAGTTTTGTCCCATCGCAAAACGGAGTACACGGCATCACAAAGACCCTTTCCTATGAATGGCCTGGCACAAGATTTAAAACCGTTGATTTAGATCCTGAAGATGACGTGGAAAATATGATCAAAGCCATGATGATCGAAGTGGGTGATGAACATGATGGCGTAAAAGAGGTTTGCTGGCTTAATGGAAAAAGAAGAGCTATTGCTTTGAAAATGGAAAAGATTAATGATGCAGGTGGTCCTCTTTTATCTGAGATAAATAAAGACTCGGTGATATTGCTCACAGGCGGGGCAAAGGGAATAACTGCTGACGCGGCGATTCATCTGGCAGAGAAATATTCCCCCACACTGATTCTGGCTTCACGATCGGTTCTGCCTGAAAGAACCAACGCTGATTTAGAAGAATTTTTCAATATGGCTTCCATGGGTGAAAAAGATTCCAAGGGGTTGAAATCAAAATTAATACAGCAGTTAAAGGATCAGGGCGCAGCTGCTACGCCTGTATTTGTTAATAAACAGTTTGAACAGATAATGCAGGAATACCAGATGCGTACAAATATTAAGGCCATGGAAGAGCTGGGGGCAAAGGTATTCTATTTTTCCACAGATTGTACTGATGAGGAAGCTTTTTCCGGCCTTATAAGAAAAATTTATAAAAAATGGGGAAAAATAGACGGAGTTATTCATGGAGCCGGAGTTATTAAAGACAGCATGATCGCAGATAAGGATGAAGAAAGTTTTATGCAGGTGATAAATACCAAGGTAAAGGGGGCAGAAATACTTTCAAGGGAACTTGACCCTGAAACCCTTTCTTTCCTTGTCTTCTTTTCTTCAGTTTCCGGTCGTTTTGGAAATTTGGGGCAGGTCGATTATTCTGCTGCCAATGAAATTTTAAATAAAATAGCGGTGAAGCTTGACAGGTCATGGCCGGCCAGAGTCGTGGCGATTAACTGGGGACCATGGGACGGCGAAGGGATGGTTTCTGCCCATGTACGGGATCAGTTTGAACAAAGAGGGATATCTTTAATCCCCCGTGATACAGGTGTAAAAATGCTTGAACAGGAAATTTTCTGCAAAAATGGAAAGGGGCATCCTGAAGTTGTGGCAGTTGGAGTTACAAAGGAATCCGCAGGGCTGGCGCATAATATGACACAGGTAGCGGATACCTGTGTAGAAAAAGATTTTTCCTATACATTTGAACTTGATCCTGCAAAGCATAATTTTTTGGATGATCACAGAATTGAAGGAGAACCTGTTCTCCCTGCTGCTGTGGCAATGGAAATGATGGCTCAGGCCGCCATGGCGGCAGCGCCCGGTTATAGATTTGCCGGGTATAAAGATTTTCGTCTTTTTAAAGGTATAGTTTTAAAGGGTGATGCTTCATTAACTCTTAATGTTACTTCCCGAAGAATAGATGTTCCAGGTGGTCCCTCAGCTGAGCTTGAAAGTATTATAAGTATGCCGGATAATACAGGTTATAATATTAATTACAGAGCAACAATATTGCTTGGTGAGAATGGGTCCTGCACAGAGTTGGGGTTTGCCAGGCTTAATGGAACAAAACCTTTTAGCCTGTCAGTTCAAGAGGCATATAATACAAGGCTTTTTCATGAAGGGATTTTTTGCAATATCAAGTCCATTGACGGCATGGAACTTGGTGATGTTAAAAAAAGAGGGGTAAAGGGGGTTATTAAACCATCCACCCCGGATATGCTTATTAAAGGGATCAATGCCGATGGATGGCTTATAGATCCTGTTGTTTTTGACTGTGCGTATCAGATGGCTCTTCTCTGGACCCAGGAAGCCTGCAATATGATGGCGCTTCCCTCTGATATAGATCAATATGTGTGTCACAGACCCTATGACGGCAGTGAAATTTTTTGTGAAGTCCATGTAAACAGGCTGGATATTCCCAAGATGAACATGGATTTTATTTTCCTTGATAAAAAAGGTTCTGTTTTTGCCGAGGCTTTAAATGTTTCTGTTGTATTGAGTGCTGATTTAAATAAACGGGTACTTGCAGATCTTATGAATGAAAAAGAAGCGCATCCAGGAAGGATGGTTGGTTAATAATGGATAAGAGTGTCCCTGTAGCAATAGTGGGTATGGCATGTATTTTTCCGGGAGCCCCTGATCTTCAAACATTTTGGGAGAATATACTTTCAGCAAAAAATGCTGTGGGGCCTATTCCTGAAGAGAGGAACCTGTCCGGAGACTGGCCCGGGGCAGATGAAACCGACCGTATATTCTGTACCCATGGGGGGTTTATAGATAGTAATCCGTCTTTTTCACCCCTGGATTATGGAGTTATGCCAAAAATATGTGAGAAAGTTGATCCGGAGCAGCTTCTTATAATCCAGACTGTGGATAAAGCCTTGAAAGATGCCGGGATAGATGGAGCCACAGATAACCTTAAACAGACAGATGTTATTCTTGGAAGGGGGGGGTATCTTGGGAATTCCATGCAGCAACTCCATTGCCGGGCTGAAGTAATCTCAAATTTTCTTGGAATACTTAATGATACTCTTCCTGGCCTGGATGGAACAACCATCTCCACCATAAGATCAGAGTTAAGAGCATGTTTTGCACATATGAATGCCGACATCATACCCTTTGGAATCCCAAATATTTCAACAGGAAGAATTGCCAACAGGTTTAATATGATGGGAGCCAATTATACCATAGATGCAGCTTGCGCCTCGGCTCTGATTGCAGTGGAAAATGCCGTGGTTTCCCTTAGAAGGGGTGCCTGTGATAAAGCAATTACAGGGGGTGTCTATCTTGCCAACAATCCGAGTATGTGGTGGACGTTTTCAAGGCTTGGAGCTGTTTCTCCTTCGAATTCGATAAAGTCTTTTTCTGAAGATGCCGATGGAATGCTCATTGGTGAAGGTGTTGGGATACTTCTCCTTGAGAGACTGGATGATGCTGTGGCAGCCGGCCGTAGAATTTATGCGGTAATCAAAGGGGTCGGATCTTCCAGTGATGGAAGGGGGAATGCTATTTTATCACCAAGAAAAGAAGGACAGATAGAGTGCCTGAACAGGGCATATAAGGATGGAGGAATATCACCTGATTCCATTGATCTCATTGAAGGGCACGGCACAGGAACAGTGGTCGGAGATCAGGCTGAATTAGAGACAATAAAGGAATTTTTCGGACCAGATGTCAAAGGGGTTCCCTTTAGAACTTTGGGAAGTGTTAAATCGATGATAGGGCATACAATGCCTGCAGCAGGTGCGGCATCTTTGATTAAAGTCGCTTTGTCCCTGTATCATAAAATCCTTCCCCCCACCCTTTACTCTGAAAAACCATCCACAATATTAAAGGGGGGCTCATGTTATTTAAACAGCAGGACAAGACCCTGGGTTCATTCGGCTGAAAAACCGAGAAGGGCTGGAATTAATTCTTTTGGTTTTGGTGGAATTAACGGGCATCTGATTGTTGAAGAATTTGATTCTTCAGGTGTGGACAATACAGATATGGCTTTGAAATGGCCGTCTGAATTATTCCTTTTTAATGCTGGCTCCAATGATGAACTTTATGATAAACTAACAGGTTTTATAAAAGAAATTACTGATAAGAGTAATGATTCAAAGACTTTTGCCCTATTAAGTCATGAAATTTCCCTATCCTGGAAATCGGGTGATTCCCTTAATTTGGCTGTTGTAGCCATGGACATGGATGATCTTGCCGAAAAAATGCTTTTTGCAGGGGAATCTATTAAAGCAGGAGATCTGTCCCGAATAAAAGGTAAAGATGGACTCTATTTTGAAGCCGAACCCCTGGGTCTTGATGGTAAGGTTACATTTATTTTTCCAGGGAATGCATTTCCGGGACTAGGAGATGATTATACCCAGAGACTTGAAGAACTTTGTTTATATATGCCTTGTTTCAGGGTCTGGTTTGATCTTCTGGAAGGTGGACGCTTAGATGAAAGTATGCCCTACAGGTTCAGTTCCATGCTCTTCCCCCCCCCAGGGCTTGACAGGGAAACATTTGTAACCCTGAAAAAAGAACTCAGAATGCTTGGTAATTCGGCTGACGGTGTATTTATTGCCAATGCTGCAAGTCTTGATATTTTATCAAAGTTGGGGGTAACCCCTGATATGGTTACAGGGACAAGTCTGGGTGAATGGTCAGCACTTCTGGCCGGAGGGGTCATAGATTTTAAGGATGTAGCTTCCCTTGGCGTAAGGAATATCAAACTTGAGGTAGGGGAAATCACGGGGGCAATGGGGCTTGCCCAGTGTTCTTTTAAAGAGATTCTTCCTCTGATGGAGGGAGTAAACAGTCTTGGCATGGGGCTTGTCTCATGCTCCCTTGATCTTTCACCATGTCAGGTTGTTTTTGGTGGAGACAGGGAACCTGTAATAGAATTAAGCAGACGTTTAAATGAATCAAAGATATGGTCAGAGCATCTGAATCTCATACCTATTCATACTCCTTGTTGTGAACCGATCGCAAAGGTGCAAAGGGATCTTCTTAAAGATTTAAAAATTTTACCGGTGAAGGTTCCTGTATACAGCGGTGCAACAGCCGCCCCTTACCCAGAAAATCCTGAAACCGCCAGAAGGCTTTTGGCAGATAATACTGTTTTGCCTGTAAAAATGAGGGAGCTTTTCCAGAGACTTTATAAAGACGGCGTAAGGATATTTGTGCAGCTCGGGGGGGGAGGGAAGGTACTTACACCCATCGAGGAGACTCTGAAAGGAAAACCTTTTCTCACCATGGCCCTTGATGTCAGCAACAGGCATCCTGTGACCCAGTTGCAGCACCTTGCGGCAAATCTTGTTGCCCACGGCCTTCCCCTTGAACCGGATCTTTTTTACCGGTATAGACGTTCATATATCATGGGGGAAAAAGGAGCCTCTGAAAAAAAATCCACCCATGTTGTAAAGCTTAATATGGCTGTTCCCAGGTTTAAGTTAAATACAAAAATAAAAAATTTATCTCTAAAAACTGAAGAGATTAAAACCAAGGACGGGAGTGATGAAAATATTAAAAATCCATTTTCATCTGGAACCTTGGATCGATTAAGTCCCGAAGGAATTCTTGCAAGACAGATAGAGTTTACTGCAAGAATGGGAGCTTTAAATACAGAAGAGAGTATAACAGATTCCCGTTTTTATTTAGAATCGTTAAAACAGCAGTTTGATATTATCCTCGGCTCTGAAGGAGATGGGAAAAAGTGTCCGGTTCAGGCATCGCCTCTTTCAAAGAATAGGGAAAATCTTCCTTTTGTGGATGAAGTTTTAGAGTTTAAACCTGGGAAAGAAATTATAATAAAACGGACCCTGCGTCTTGAAAAAGATCTTTTTTTAAAAGATCATGCATTTATACCATGTCCCGATGATATTAAACCTGTTGCTGAAAGGTTTCCCACCGTTCCCATGGCTGTTTCCCTGGAGATCATGGCAGAGACAGCCAGTCTCCTTGCTCCTGGAAAAAAGATTACAGGTTTTTTAAATGTAAAGAGTAACAGATGGATAAATCTGGATGATGAGACACAGTCGGTTATCTTGACCATTACTGCAAAAAACTGTGTTAGTGAAAAAGGAAAATTTCTGGCAGATTGTTCCATTAAAAGTAATCTTTTTAAAAATGAGCATGTTACGGGGACAGTTGTGCTTGAAAAGGGGTTCCCTGATTTTCCTGATATTAAAAAAGATTTGGATATGGGCACCTGCCTCCCTTGCACCATTGATCCAAAAAATTTATACCGGCCTGGAGGGTTATACCATGGAAAATCTTTTCAAGGTTTATCCTCTTTGGAGAAAGCTGGTGATGGTGGAATCAAAGGAATATTAATTTCCCCTGATATTAATCGGTTTTTTACAGATCGTAAACCTGATGAAATGCTCATGGGACCAGGAATTATAGATGCAGCTTCCCAACTGATCGCATGCTGGGGTATTGAGGTCAGAGATGATTACATATGGGTAGCCCCCGTGGGAATAGAAGAAATTAAATTTTTTTCACAGGCTCCTTTACCTGGAGAAAGGGTGGACGCTAATCTTGTAATCAGGAAATTTGAGTCCAGACTGGTTGAATTTGATCTTTTTTTAGAGGGCGACCGTGGTTTATGGGCAATAATACGAGGCTGGCAGGACTGGATAATGGCCTGGCCCGAAAGTTTTACGGATATGTGGAAATCACCGGCTGATAATCTTTTATCCGAAAGGATCGAAACAGCACCTTTTGCTGGTTCTGATATCTCTTCTGACAGTTTGAAGATATGCTCTGTCGATACAAAAAAGATCACAGGGGTGAGTCACGAGTGGCTGGCAAAACTTTATCTTAACAAAATCGAGTGGGATGACTGGATAAGTACAGGTGTAAAGAAAAAACTTCCCTGGCTTCTTGGCAGGATAGCAGCAAAGGATGCAGTAAGGGATCTTCTTGCTTCTTCCGGTATTCGCCTTTATCCATCCCAGGTTATAATACAAAACGATGGGACCGGCCAGCCTATGGTCCGCCTGGATCAGAATACAAGTGTTGAGCTTCCTGTTCCCCTAATATCAATATCCCATAAGGAGGCCATGGGCGTTGCCCTGGCTGTGACTGCTGATGCCGATGTGACACCAGGTATAGATACGGAAAATGTGGACAGGAAAATTCCAGAAGCCCTTTTAGAGCAGTCCTTTAACTCAGACGAGCTTGAAATACTTAAAACTAAATCTTATCCTCCTGCGTCTGCAGATATTATACAATGCTGGTGCGCAAAGGAGGCCGCTGCCAAGGCAAAGGGAATGGCTGACCTTTTTCATCCAGGGAAAATTTTTATAGAAAAATTCGACCCTGAAACCGGAGTTGCCTTTCTCAGGTTAAATGATAATATAACCGGTTCAGACAGTCGGAATCTCATGGTTAAAACAGTGATAAAAAATAAGCAGGTCTTTGCTGTTTGTATTATTTTGTAATTGTTTTCGTTTTCCACCACATATTGTTCGACATTCTCATTATTTTGCCCTCCGCCTGCTATCAATTGAGAGAGACCAAGCGGAAACGGTTGCGTTAATTTTAATCAACTCCTGAAGAAAAATCCGAAATTTTTTCAGGGTTCAAAAAAAGTACAAATTAGTAGGAGTGGTATTATGAATATGGAGAAAAAAGCTGTTTTTTCAGCATTAGTTATCTTTTTAGCCGTTTTTTTGTACGGTTTATGTTTTGCGGAAAGTTTTACAAGAATTGCTGCAGACGGTTTTGGCAACTCTGATAACAGATACGCATGGTCAATGTCCGAATTTACACCTGAGACAGGAGAAGATACTGGTACAAAGTTTCTTTATGTTGGCACAAGAAATGAGCAGGGTGACGGTGCAGGAGAACTCCACCGTATGAATGTTGAAACAGGTGTTTGGCAACCGGTTACCACAGCCGGATTTGGTAACCGGGCGAACAAAGGGGTGAGGAACCTGATTGTTTATGAAACTGAATCAGGAAAGGGTTTATATGCAGGTACTTTTAATCTGTTATTCGGTGCGCAGATGTGGCGCTCCTTTGATGGAATGAAATGGAGACGAATAAGTTATTCGGGATTCAAGCAGCCGGTATGGGCCAATGCCGGCACAAGGGGTGCTGCTGTGATAGGGGAGCATCTGTATATTGGTACTTCCAATGATATATGGGGATTGCCTGTTCCTCCAACGCTCATGAGGTTCAAGGAAGTAAGAGGTTCACTTTGGATTAACGGACTCACCTTTGATATTGTTGACTGGAAGGCTTCATGGGAGTACTGCATAAAAAGGGGGGATGAAAATCATGCTCCCACCAACAAGGCCTTTGCCAATATTTTTCAATTTACCGATACACATGGTGTTACTCTTATGTATAGCACCGTATGGAATGCTCTGGACGGCTGCAAAATTTATGCGTCAGTAACAGGAGATCCTGGAACCTGGTATCCGGTTATGACCAATGGTTTCGGGCATAAATCCATAGCAGGGATACTTTCTGTGGTAGAATATAAAGGATATATCTATTGCGGTACAGGGGATAATGTAAGGGGATGCGGTTTATATCGTTCCAATGAACCTTCCAACCCGGATTCCTGGGAACGGATTATTATCAATCCCGGTTTATGGGAACAGATTAGATCAACGATCACCCTGCCTCCGGAGTTAGCTGAAGCTGTGGATGCAGCCGAGGAGATTGATGGATTAGGTTATGGCCCCATCAGCCGCTACACATGGAGTATGGTCGAGTATAACGGTAGCCTTTACATTGCCACGTATAATCCCCCAACAGATCTGCTCCCTGGTTATTTAAGGGGCACTTTTATATATAAATCTTCAGACGGAGTTAACTGGGTTCAGGTATTAGGACCCCAGGCGGTTGCTGCTACAGATCCTCAGAGGGTAGAGCTTTCAGGCGGTTTTAATGATATTGTTAATGTTGGAATAAGAACAACCATTGTAATAGATGGTAAACTTTACCTTGGAACAGCCACAAGACCCGAAGACTTTGAAGGTCAGCATGGTTGTGAAGTTTGGGTTATGGATCAATAAAAAAAAATTGATTTTTAAATGGCTATTATGGCTTTATAAAGAGCCTTGATCAGGTTTTTAAATTCAAGGCTTTTTATAAAGCCATTTTTTTAGAATAATTTTTTTTCAACCCAAAAGTTCAGGAGGCTTATCAAAAATGAAATCTCTGTATGCTGCTTTAATATCCCTATTTGCTTTGATGTTTGTTTGTGGGAGCTTAACTGCTGAAACTTTTACCAAAATCTCGGAATCCGGCTTTGGAGACAGGCAGAACCGTTATGCATGGTCAATGTGTGCTTTTACTCCTGATGAGGGGGGCGATTCCGGCATAACATTTCTTTATGTTGGAACCTGGAATAAAAAATTTTTAAAGGGTGGTGAGATACACAGGATGGAAATTGTATCTGAAAGATGGGAGCCTGTTATAACAAACGGTTTTGGGAAGCCATTGAATCAGGGGATACGAGCAATGGCTGTGTATGAAAATGAATATGGAAAAGCCCTGTATGCCGGAACAGTAAACTGGACTAAAGGGACTCAAATTTACAGAACTTTTGACGGGACGAGCTGGGAGCCCGTTAGTTTGCTGAAAATGGGGACAAGAGCCTTTAGAAGTTGTTCAGCCACACGAAGTCTGGCCGTGATAAATGGTGACCTTTATATGGGTACGATAAACGATTCAAAGATTATAGCTGAAGAACCTTATCTCTTCAGATTCAGGGAAAAAAGGACCGATTCCGGCGATCTTGATAAAAAATTATCCTGGGAAGCTGTAATCAAACCCGCAGATGATTTTATCGGCAGGGATCAAAAGGGATTTGCATCAATATTTCAATATACTGATCAACATGGGGTGGAGCGTATTTACGTGGCCACATGGAATGGAGCAAAAGGTGCCCATTTACTTGCATCAGAAACCGGGGATTCCGGTACATGGACAGTTGTCATGAATAACGGTTTTGGAAAAAATGTAGGGGCTATTTTTGATTCAATGGAGCATGATGGGTATCTGTATCTCGGGACAGGAGCCTGGAAACATGGATTTAATCTTTTTAGATCCAATGATCCCTCAAATTCTGATTCATGGGAGCAGATCGGTGAGGACAACTTTGGTGCGGGGGATTATTCCAAATATGCATGGACGTTGTTAAAAAGATCAGATGGAGCCATGTATTTAACAACCAATGTCTTCCAGCTCAATGCGCCATCGGAATTTGAAGGGGCACAAATTTATAAATCTCTTAACGGGCTTGACTGGGCTCAAATTGTTGGAGCTGACGCTGATGTTGGGCCAGGCTTTGATGATTTTGAAAATTCCGGCATCCGTACAAGTGTTGAGGTAAACGGTGTTCTATACTTTGGAGCAATTGTCTCCCCTGAGAATTGGACAGTTTCCCATGGGTGTGAAATTTGGAAAATGACAGATTAGATGGGGCTAAAACAAAGCAACCGTTTGATTATACAGCTGATATGTCTATGCTTTTTTTAAAAATTTATAATACTTTACTAGTATCCGAACTAAAGTTTCACGCTTTTTTTCGTCTATAAATCCAGATTGCGCTATTTAAATGTATCAAGTTACTATTGATGCATCTGTGAGGCAGTAGATGCGCAAAAAAAAGTTAATAAAATCAGCTGCTTAT
>JAUVKE010000430.1 GCA_030592105.1 Desulfobacteraceae bacterium | reverse complement strand
TGTTTTCCGTCAAAGCCGATGAAGGGAAGCTCCATTGGTTTTGCACCGGTTGCAATAATTAGTGAATCCCAGAAAATAATTTCCGGGTCCATGCCTGGGGATTGTACTTTGACCTGTCCCATGGCTTCTATGCTGCCGAACCCGTGGCGAACCCGGATTTTGTTTTTTTTTAAAAGCGCTTCAATTCCTCTGGACTGATTTTCAATAATTTTTTGTTTCCGGGCCATAAGCATTTTTAGATCCAGCTTAAGTTTTCCGGAAAGGCTAAGGCCAAAATTTTCAGGGTGTTTTGATTTCAGGAGTATCTCTGCGGCTGTTTTCATAATTTTGGAAGGGATACACCCTCGATTCAGGCATGTGCCCCCCAGTTTGTCCCCTTCAACCAGGGTTACATCTGCCCCCAGACTCGCAGCCCGGATAGCGGCAACATATCCGCCGGGACCACCCCCTATAATTACGATCTTTTTTGTTTTCATATAAAACTGCTCCAGCAGAAGTATTTAAGGGATTACTACATCTTTTCATTACATCTGAAATTTATAAAATTTTTACTTGATGCTATCAATATAAATTTTATATATATCTTTTTAGATAAAGATTTTTTGTAACTATTCAGCGTCGCTGATTTTAAGCATACCTGAAGTTATACATATCAGCTGAATATAGATCGTCACATAAATAATTTTACTGCGTTATCGGTCGTCGGAGTATTATAATACTCCTTCCTCCCTCTGGCCTTGTGCCAAATTTTAAAATCGGGTAATTATCTGACAATCTATTATAGTTACGATTTTTTCGTTCATCTGCTAAAATAAAGGGCAAGGTGCATGACTTCTACCCCCAAACAGACCCCCTTATATCAATGGCATAAACAAAACGGTGCCAATATGGGAATTTTTGCCGGATATGAAATGCCCCTCTGGTATCCTTCCGGAGTAAAAAAAGAACACATTTCAGTAATTACCAGAGCAGGACTTTTTGACACCAGCCATATGGCTGTTATAATCCTGAAGGGTCCAGGCGCCCTGGACCTCCTTCAATATCTTTTTTCAAAGGATTTGACCCGATGGAACAATACCCCTGATTTGCCCATGCCCGAGGGGAGATGCGTATACGGTATTTTTTTGGACTCCTCTGGGGGTGTCATGGATGATGCGCTTCTTTACCGGATTTCAACGGATACTTTTATGGCTGTCGTAAATGCCGGTATGGGGGAAAAGATATCAGAGCACTTTAATGCTCACAAAAAAGACCGCCTCGTGGAGATTCAAAACCTGACAGACCAGGTGGCTAAAATCGATGTTCAGGGTCCCTTATCAGCAAAACTGCTTGCCGGACAGATTCAAAATTCCGAAAAAATTTTGTCAAATCTTTCTTACTTCGGTTTTCGGGGGTATCTGGATAAATTTATGGCGTCATCTGATCCGGTTTTATTGCGGGACGGCACCCGGGTTCTCCTGTCCCGAACCGGATATACAGGGGAATTAGGCTTTGAATTATTCTTCGACTACACTCTTTTAGAAACTGTGTGGCAGGGACTCCTTGAAGCTGGATCGCCCTTTAACCTTCAGCCTTGCGGGTTAGCCGCCAGAGATTCCTTGAGAACCGGGGCACTACTCCCTCTTTCCCATCAGGATATAGGTCCCTGGCTTTATCTTCGGAATCCCTGGATTTTTGCATTGCCCTATATAAAAGGAAAGACTGAATTCTCCAAAAAATTTATAGCGGCAGACGTCCTTGAAAAGGGAGGAGAAACGGATTATACAATTGCCTTTGCTGGATTTGATCTCCGTAAAATTGCGCCTGAGAGGGGATCTGTTTTTTATCCTCCAGAAAATAAAATAGGTACGGTGTTGACCTGTGTAACAGATATGGCCATCGGCCGGGTGAATAATCGAATATACAGCATGGGAAGCCCGGATAAACCTGCCGGTTTTTCATCCAGAGGGTTGTGCTGTGGTTATGTTAAGGTCAATACATTTTTACAAATCGGCACTATCATTACTCTTGCTGATGACCGGAGGCGGATAGAAGTGATGATAACAGATGATATTCGACCCCATGGAACCGCCAGGGTGCGTATATAAAAAAATCTGAATGTTGAAATCCTTCCTAAAGGGAAAAAGGATTCAGCTGTTTTGTTCAGAGCGGGGAGATAATACTAATCGTATATCCCCCATCGATAAGGCAGCGAAATTATTTATGTGATGGTCTATACAGCCCCCTTAAAAAGCTATGGACTTTAATCCCTTTGCTATGGAGGGAGGAGGTAATAAAAAATATGAAAAATCTTCCCATAGGAATACAGACATTTTCAGATATCATTGAAAATAATTATCTGTACGTGGACAAGACAAAGAAGATATTCGATCTTGTAAAAAACCCAAAGGGTGTATATTTCCTTTCCAGGCCGAGAAGATTTGGTAAAAGCCTTTTAATCTCCACGTTAAATGAAATATTTGAAGGTAATAAAGAGCTGTTTAAGGGGC
>JAUVKE010000451.1 GCA_030592105.1 Desulfobacteraceae bacterium | reverse complement strand
GCCGTTGCAGCTGTCAGGCTGCTTTGCGCTTCCCTGATCCTGATTGGATAAAGAGTAACATCCCGGTGCATTTGGTCAGCACGTTCCGCAGCATTATTAAATAGTTGTTCGGCAGCATCCACGCCTGAACGTGTACCAACATCGTCTTTTTCAAAGAGACTTAAGATGCGTTTAAATTCAGATTTTGATAATTCCTGATTCCGTTTCAGGGTTTTAAGACGGTTTTTTTTGATAGCAAACTCTTTTTCTAATCTTAATACGGTCTCTTTCCATTGACTTACAGTTGCCATTGCCTGTTTTTCTGCTGACAAATAGTTTCTCGAATCAATTTTAAAAAGAAGCGCACCTTTACAAATAAATTCTCCCACCTCCAAATCGGAATTTATTTTTACTATTTTTCCTGAAACTTCCGGCGCAATTGAAAGGATATCGAGTACTCGTACCTCTCCGTAGCCGGTTATAAAAACCGGCACATCTTCAATAACTCCGCGTACAGCCTCTACACATATGGGACGCTCCTGGAACTCTATTTTAACAGGCGGTTTTTTCAACCCGGTTAGCCACATCATTCCGCACACGCCTGCAGCAAGAATTATAAAACAGATCAGAATTCTTTTAATTATATGAGCTCCATTTTTAGATTTGATGTTCAATTTCATTTTTATGTCCTGTATGCCGTATATTTATACTTAAAAGATGCTGATTACATATAGACTTCAAGTCTGATTTGATTAAAACAGGCTGCCAAGCAGTATAATATTCGCCAAAAGTTATTGACTAAGTTATGTTTGGCTATTATATATATAAAAATATGTTTTGATAGTATATATAAAATATAAAAATGGGAAAAGTAATATTTACTGCCTGTTTTATAAATTAATAGAATTATCATTTTTATATCAGCATTAAAGTACTAAGGTAATCAGGTGCTCATTTTGAGCTAAAAGGGAACCTCGTTGAAATCGAGGACGGGCCCGCCGCTGTAATCGGTTACGAACACTGCATTTATGCCACTGACTTTTTTAGGTTGGGAAGGCGCGGTCATTAGGGAATGTAATATTAGCCGAGAGTCAGAAAACCTGCCTGATTAACTTTTTGTGTGCATGGATCGTGGAAAGTTCTTTGCGTATAAAGTAGGTTTTGAGGATAAAAAAGGGAAATCCCGAATCGAAAATTTTCGATTCGGGATTTTTTTTTGTGCAAGGTTGATTAATTTTACTTATTATATGGAGGAAAAAGATGAAAAAGATATTTGTTTTATTTATTATTGGATCTGTTTTTATTTTGTCAGGAATCAGTGTTGCAGAAACTGTGGAAAAAAATTCAGAACCAGTTTCAATGATGGATCAGATGGTAGTTACAGCAAGCAGAATAAAAGAAAAGAGAAAGGAGATCACTTCCAATATAACGGTTATTGCTGAAGAAGAGATCAGGCTCTCTTCAGCAAGGGATATAGGCGATCTTCTTGCTGAAAAAGGAATAGGGTTTGTAAAAAAATATCCAGGGAACCTGACCACAATAGGAATCAGGGCTTTTAAAGCAGAAACTCATGGAATTGATCTTGAAGGCTATATAATTATCCTATTGGATGGCCACAGGATCGCCACATCAAATATCTCCAAGATTATGACAAAAAACGTGGAGAGAGTTGAAATAATAAGAGGTCCTGCATCTGTTCAATACGGTTCCACAGCCATGGGCGGAGTTGTAAACATAATAACAAAAAGGGGAAAAGATAAGCCTGCAGCATTTGTTGAAGGGGTTCTCGGAAGCTATAATTATCAGGAATGGAGTGTTGGAGCCTCGGGAAAAATTGATGAATTCGATTTCTCAGGCACCTTTACAACGTCATCCATGGATGATTATGAAACTGGTGACGGGGAAAAGTTCCACAATTCCGGTTATAGCGACAAAAAAGACTGCAGCTTAAATATCGGGTATGAGTTTTTACCAGGCAACCATCTCTCTCTTATATATACAAATTATGATGCAGAGCATGTAGGAAATCCTGGTTATATAAGTGCGAACGATCTTGACGATAATAAGGACACAAGCAACAGATCTCTTGACTTTATATATGACGGGAGAACAGCTAACGGAGCATTTACCTGGGAGACCAGATATTATGATGGAAAAGATGAAAGTAAATATTTTGATCCTGCAGCAAGTAACCCTGGCACAGGTGGCTGGCCAGGCTGGGATGACGGGTTGCCTTATAAAAAAGAGATAGACCATAAGGGTGCTCAGGCTCAGCTTTCTTACAATCATGAGCATATTGTTGTTACAGCCGGTTTTGACTGGATGCATTACGAGACAGAAAG
>JAUVKE010000055.1 GCA_030592105.1 Desulfobacteraceae bacterium | reverse complement strand
TCCAGGCTCCATCAGGTTCTTTTTCTTTAATATAAAAACAGGGGTTGGTTTTAAGATACTCGATCAGAGGATTGTTTAGTGCAAGTCTTTTCATTCCCCATTTGACACCTGCCTTTTTTGAAACAGCAAATGGCTTGTAGCCGGATTCTGCATCCTCCAGCCATATGATTAAATGCGTGGCATAGAGGCTTTCGGTCAGAATCTGCTGTAATGCGTGAATTACATCAGTTTCAGTCGATGCTCCCTGGAGCTGCCTGGACAAAGCCAGCCATTCGTCCCTGTACTCGTATTTGTTGATATAAAAATGTGTGCTTATAAAAAAATGTATCCTCCGCCGCAGCTTTGCCGAGGTGACAAACAGCCCAAGTGCAACAATCCCCAGGAAGAAAAAAAACCAGCGCAGAACAAAAGGGAGGGAGAACCCAAAAGTTTTCATTACCATGGATATAATACCAAGAATAATCAGATATGCAGCGAAAATAGATGGTGCAACAGCCGTGTAAACGATCTTGCGGGATATGAACATTTTTCGGTTTAATAATCTGTGACGGACAATGGCATAGCCCATAAAAAGCCAGGCAAAAATTAAAAAGAGTGCAAGTAATAGAAAATGACCAGCAACTATTTTATGGTACGTAATCCTGTGGGAAGATACCCACCCAAATGTTCCACAGGCCATACAGGCGCCGAGGATCAGGAATTTGTATTCCCATCGCTGGGATGTTGTCAGCGATTTCCAGAAAAGTTCCAGGGACCAGACAGCAACAAGGATGGATGCAAGTAGAAAAATAGAGTAAAAAAAGATCGGATCATACCTGGTAAAGATCAGAGAGTCATTCAGCAGTCTGGTCGCTGTACCGTGGGTTGTAAAATAAACGGTCAGCACTATTAAGACTGTTCCGGCGAAGATCTGAGAGAAAATAAAGAAACGGGTTTTCAAAACTGTTGCACCTGACATTTTGTCCAATTGGTAAGCCAGGATAATCCAGAGCAAGGTAAAAATGGTTTCGGAAAAAAGGAGCAGGGGGACTGATTCTGGTTTGAGATGATAAAAAAAATAGATATATTCCCCTGATAACAGGGGGAGCGCTCCCATAATCTGCAGGAGTGAAAGGGAAAAGCGGTGCTCTTTTTCCTTCAGGCGAAAGGTCATTAAGCAGGAGAGTAGGAGTAAAAGATTCAGAGCATAAAAAAATTGGACTATCATGCTGTAAAAAATGTTTTTTTATATAGATGTTCAAATAATGAATTTTAAAAGGCCAGAGAGAGATAATACGCAGGCGGCCGATAACGTAGTGAAACTCATTATTTGAACATCTATAGGTTTTTAAAAAGCCTGTATTAGCAGGGATAAGCCGAAAATATATTTTTTCTGGCGTTAACGTTCTGTATGGTGACCCTTATCAGGTCCTGGGGCTTTAACCTGTTATTTAAACTCGATGCTGATATATAGCATTCAAGCATATATTCAGGTATAAGTATCTGGTATTCATCACTTCTTTTGCCGACAATGATTGCATCTTCCTGTTTGCCTACCTTTTTTTCAAGATATTTCAGCAGCCAGTATCTGTTTCGTTCTCTTTGGATCAGGCCAGCCTGACTCATCGGCTGTTTCAGCAGGGTAATTATTTCACCTATCTCTTCATGGCTGTAGGGCTCTTCCGTGCCTATAGCCGCCTTTATTTGTCGTTGGGTTACAAGGTCATAATATTTTCTTATGGGTGAAGTTGCAGTGGTATACTTATCCAGCCCAAGCCCGGAATGATTTTCAGGGGTGGTATTTAATACAAAACGGCTTAGAAGTCTTCTTTGCCTATAGTTTTGAAATAGTGTGCCGTCATCTCCTTTAAAGACCCTCTCTTTTGGTTGTGGTTGTGACCTGAAAATCGCCGGGATTTTTTTCTTTGACAAATAATCGGCCATGAGCCAGTTTGCCATGATCATTATTTCAGCAACGAGTAATCTTGCCGGGCTTTCCCTGTTGAGGGTGCTCAGATTTATCCCTCCGTTTGGGTCTATCCATATATTTATATTAGGAAGAGTTATATTGACGGCCCCCTGGTCAATTCTGCGCTGGCGAAATTTTTTTGCGATTTGATGCATAATTTTAATATTATTATCTTCATTGATAAGAAGATTTACATCATAATAGGTAAGGCGATTTTTGATTTTGATAATACTGCAGGTAATATCATAGTCGATTATGTTGAAAGAGCGGTCTATATTTATTATGGTACTTACAGCTGGACGATCTTCGCCCGCCTGTAAGCTGCACAGGCTTTCAGCAAGCTGAGGCGGAAGCATGGGAATTGTCTGGTCGGGCATATAAATAGAGGTGCCGCGAATCCTTGCTTCCTGATCAATAATATCATTTTTTTTTATATAATACCCAACATCAGATATGTGTACGCCAAGGCGATAATGGTCCCCCATATCTTCTATACTTAATGCATCGTCAAAATCCTGGGTAAACTGACCATCTATGGTTATTATTGGAAGCGATGTTAAATCTTTATGTCCTTGATTAACGGAAAAATCGACTGAAGATTTTGTAAGGTTTGTTGCATGCTCCATTGGTTTGGATGAAAATGAAGTCGGGATATCCTGAATGTGAAGATTAATGTTTTCGTTTTCATCAAAAATACCGAGCTTTACAAGAATGTCAAAAATAGTATCAGGGTCCTTTATGCCAGCTGGATTCAGGATCTCTTTTGCCAGGGAATAATACTCGCTCTCTTTTTGGTAGAGACAATATGATTTTAAAACGGTAATTAATTCGGGATTGTTTTTTTTTATAGTCTCTGATAGTATTTTTATATCTGTCTTTTCAGCTAATATTTTTTTCAAAAAGGCTGTACTTTTTGTTATTAATTTATCTCTTCTTTCTGCCTCTTTTGCCTGTTCAATTTTTAGATCAACCTGTTCTTCGGAATAGGGGAAAAAACGGTTTTGATCAAATTTAAAATAAAGCCGGTCAATAAAAAATGCCCTGATAACAGCCGATTCATAATCAGATGAAGGATTTCCGTTAAAACAGAATGAAGTCATTGTGGGAAGGTCTATCCATTCCTGCTCCGTGTTCAGGATTATCCACAGCTCACTGATATTAATCTGGTTTATTAAAGAATTGCGAATGTGCGCTGTCTCTTTTAATCTGTCAATTAGCCTGTCTCTTCCAATGGACAGATCAATCTGCGTTGTGCTTACGTGTAAAAGGCGATTTTCTGAAAGATTGACTTCCCGGTTTGTTTCTGAAAGAAGCCTGAATCTGTGTTTTTTCACGTCCAGAATAACAGCGCATAATATTTTTTGACGGTCTATGTATTCTACAATATGTCCTGATTCCATAATGACGCATTTATAACAGGAGGGAGGCTGAAAGTCAATCTGCCAAATTTTTATCATGTTTTTTAAATAGAAATTATTTTTGCAACTATTCAGTGTCGCTGATTTAAGGCATGCAAGGGGTTTAATCAGATTATAACTGCTGCTTACTTATCTGCTGAATAGCCACTTATTTGTTTTAAACCGGATATTTTATGACAGTTATTTTCGAGGAGTAGTCGTTTGAGAAAAAAGGATACCCTCTGATAATACATAGGGGTATCTGCATAATTTCTTTTATTTATGATTTTTTTCTTGATATATTAAAAAATAATCAGTATATTAAGATGCATGTTATATAAAATTTCAATCTTACAAGTTCTTTTTAGGAGAAAGTCCCATGAATTTTTGGAGGGTACCTCTTGATATCGATGAGATAGAGGTTGTTCACGGTGAAGTGCATATTATTGATGATCGGTGCAAAGGTTGTGGATACTGTATTGAGTTTTGCCCCAGACACATTTTGGAATTTTCATCAAAATTTAACGTTAAAGGATATCATCCTCCTGTGGTGAAAAATTTTAAAGACTGTGTTAATTGTCACTACTGCGAAGTAATATGTCCGGAATTCGCTATTTTTTCCGTGGAGGCCGATGAGTCACCAGTTGTTTAAGCCTGTTGCCGGGACGCAGATTGTCAGGATTAAAAAGCATCTGTGCAAATCTGCGTTCCACCATTGTTATGCACGGGTTTAAGGATTTTTAAAGGCAATCGTCTGCCAGCGCATTCAAGCAAAAACGTAACCGTCTTTATTATATATAGATTGTCAGATAATTACCTTATTTTAAAATTTGGCACAAGGCCAGAGGGAGGAAGGCGTATTATAATACTCCGACGACCGATAACGCAGTGAAATTATTTATGTGACGATCTATAGACCTTAAGATAATGATTTTGGGAGGACCGAAGGGAGAGTTTCTTATTAGAATAGGGAGGCTGCCGATAACGCACCCAAAATTTTTATCTTAAGATCTATAGGGATATTTTAACCAAATACGGATAATATAAATATGGTAAAATCAGCAGTATTAACAGGCGAATATTTTATGACAGGCGATGTGGCCTGTGCAGAGGGTGCTCTTGCGGCAGGGTGCTGTTTTTTTGGAGGTTATCCCATAACTCCTGCAACTGAAATCGCCGAACGTATGGCCCAGCGGATTGTGGATGTTGATGGAACATTTATACAGATGGAGGATGAAATAGCAGCAATCGCTTCGGTACTCGGTGCTTCCTGGGGAGGGGTCAAGTCCATGACTGCCACATCAGGTCCCGGCTTCAGTCTTATGATGGAAAATATAGGTCTCGGAATAATAACGGAAACTCCCTGTGTTATTGTTAATGTGCAAAGAGCCGGTCCCTCAACGGGACTTCCCACCCAAGGTGCACAGGGTGATATGATGCAGGCCAAATGGGGGTCACACGGTGATTACGAGATTATAGCCCTTGCCCCTTCATCGCCCCAGGACTTTTTTTACCAGACCATCGAAGCTTTTAATCTGAGTGAAAGGTACAGGCTTCCTGTTTTGATTATGTCGGATGAAATAGTCGGACATATGAGTGAAAAAGTGATTATACCCAGAGCCGATGAAATTGAAATTGTTTCACGCCTTAGACCAAAGGGAAGAAAAGACCTTTTTAAGCTTTACGCACCCGGCCCCAACGGAGTTTCACCAATGCCTGCTGCAGGAGACGGGTATAGTATCCATGTGACCGGATTAACACATGATGAAAAAGGTTATCCTGACATGAATGTTGATACTCATGCTCAGATGATGTCCAGGCTGATGGGAAAAATAAAAAATAATCTTGATGATATTATCCGTACTGATAGCTATAAAATGGATGACGCTGAATTTGTGATTATTTCATATGGGGTTTCCTGCCGCACCAGTATGGCAGCCGTTGATATGGCAAGGGATCTTGGAATCAAGGCCGGTTTTTTACGCCTTATAACTGTGTGGCCATTTCCTGATGACCTGATTCGTGCTTTGGCCGATAATGTAAAGGGAATGGTAACCGTGGAGATCAATCTTGGCCAGATCCATCGGGAAATTTTACGATGTGTTGAAGGGAGGGCTCCAGTCCACCTGGTGGGGCATCCAGGTGGAACAATTATTCCACCTGAGGAGGTGGTGAAAATGCTGAAGGAGGCCTTTTAAAAATGCGGTATAATTCTGATAGTTTAATGAAGAAGCCTGAACATCCACTAAATGATCTGATAAGAAAAGATCGTATTCCCCATATATGGTGCCCCGGATGCGGCATAGGAACTGTATTCTCATCTTGCCTTACATCAATGAAAAATAGTGGTTTGGATCTGAATAAATTTGCCATGGTGTCAGGAATAGGCTGTTCCGGACGGGCTGCAGGATATCTCAAACTTGATTCATTTCACACAACCCATGGAAGGGCAATCCCTTTTGCAACGGGACTTAAGCTGGCAAACACGGACCTTAATGTAATTGTCTTCAGTGGTGATGGTGACCTTTTTGCCATTGGTGGAAATCATTTTATCCATGCTGCCAGGCGGAATATGGATATTACAGTTATATGCGTAAATAATTTTATTTACGGTATGACCGGTGGCCAGGTTGCTGCCACAACTCCCCGTAATGCACTATCGACCACGACCCCTTTTGGCAATCCTGAATCTCCGTTTAACCTTCCTCTTCTTGCTTATGCGTCCGGGGCAACATATGTGGCAAGGTGGACAATGCTCCATGTCAGGGATCTCACCGAATCGATTGGGGAGGCCTTGTCAAGAAAAGGCTTCTCCTTTATTGAAATTATTTCTCCTTGTCCGATAAATTACGGGAGAAGGAATAAAAAACCGCCAATGGAAATTTTGAAAATGTACCAGGAAAATACAATAATAAAGAACAACGCTAATCCTGCTGAACTCGATATTGATTTTGAAAGGGGTGTTATCCTTGGTAAATTTTTGGACATGGACAGGCCGACCTACACAGAAAATTATGATAAAATTTGTAGATCTACTCAAAACGTTTAATTAAAAAAGAATAAGTTTATGACTGATTCACAAGATACAGACCAGACAAAAAAAATTATTGTAACAGGATTCGGTGGTCAGGGAATTATACTGGCCGGTAAAATTTTAGGAAAAGCTGCAGCTTTGGGGGACCACAGGGAGAGTACTCTGGTTGAATCATACGGTCCTGAATCAAGGGGAGGTTCGTGCAGCGCCCAGGTTGTTATATCGGACAGGCCAATTTACTATCCCTATGTTAAGCAGCCCGATATTCTTGTTTGTATGTCCCAAACCGGATATGAAAAATTCATCAGCACCATATTAAAAAAATCGGTTCTTTTGATTGACCGGGATCTGGTTCAACCTGCGCGTAAATTTAATATGGAGTATTTCGCAATCCCTGCCACGCGGAAAGCAGAAGAGCTCGGGAAAAAAATGATGGCCAATATTATAATGATGGGGTTTGTTGTCTCAATAACCGGTGTTGTTTCACAGGAAGCCGCGCATAAGGCTGTTGTGGGGTCTGTCCCGAAAGGAACTGAAGAATTGAATACCGAAGCATTTAATAAAGGGTATGATTATGGAATAGCCCTGTTAAAGAGGCGGTTTGCCAAAAAAGCTGAGGGACAGGCAACAGGAGCTATATTATGAAACATTTAAAAACCAGGATTCACAGAGTCGTTGTTGTGGGGGCCACACCCGCAGGGGTAGCTGCAACCCAAAAGCTTGAAGAGATGAATATTCCGGTTACACTGGTCGAATCTGATTCTGATATAGATCATAAGCTTTCAGATGAAAGATGGAATTTAAAATCAGGAATCCCTTTTAATTTTGCCCATCGGGGACCCCTTTTGAGGATTTCCAGCAATTCCGGTGTTAATGCCATACTCCCTGCAAAAGTATTATCCATAAAGCATAATAGTCAGGGGTTTGCTGTCAAGGTAAAGAAGAGACTGACATTTGTTGATCCTTCCAGGTGTACTCTTTGCGGTCGTTGTGTTGAAGTTTGCCCTGTTACTCTGGAGGATGGTGGAAAGGCTGTTAATCTTAATAGTCCTCTTTCTTTGCCGGGACGCCCCGTTATAGATAAGAGAATGGAGCCTTACTGTCAGACTGCTTGTCCCCTTGGGGTTAATGCCCAGGGATATATTGCGCTTTCCAGGGTAAAAAAGTTTAAAGAAGCGCTGGAGCTTGTTAGAAAGGATAATATATTACCAGGAATCTGCGGTCGAATTTGTACCCATAAATGTGAAGAGGCCTGCCGACGGAATGAGATAGATGAGCCGATAGCCATAAGGGATATTAAACGTTTTCTGGCGGATTACGAGCTATCCCATCAAAGAGATGGGAATGAAGGGGTTAATAAAAATATCAAACAAAATGCTGCAAAGGTTGCTGTTATAGGATCAGGGCCTGCAGGGCTGGCAGCAGCAGCCGATTTGGCATGTGCAGGGCTTAAGGTGACAGTCTTTGAAAAGGAGAAATTGCCGGGGGGGCTTCTCCGCTATGGGATCGGAAAGCATCGTCTCCCCAGGGAGATCCTCGATGTTGAACTTGATTACATTAAAAAACTTGGAGTCGATTTTTGCACATCGAGTATAGTCGATTTGGATGAAAATTTTGATGATCTAAAAAAAGACTTTGATGCTGTTGTATTATCTACTGGTGTCTGGGCTGATCAGAAGCTGGGGGTGCCAGGGGAAGATTTAAAAAATGTTTACGGATGTATTTCATTTTTAAAAAAAATTTACTCGGAAGAGATTACAAAGCTTAATAAAAAGGTAGCTGTAATCGGTGATGGAAATGCTGCATTTGATCTTGCAAGGACTTTGATACGTATAGGGGCGGATGTCACAATCCTGTCATGGTTTTCCAAAGATAGTATCCCTGCTGATTTTGAGGAGGTAAAAGGAGCCATGGATGAAGGTGTATCCATTAAAGATTCCATTAAAGTCACTCGATTTCTGGGAAACAATGGTGTTTTTAAACGTTTGGTATCTATTCCAACAAAGCCGGGGAAGCCGGATGTCTCAGGTGTTGCCTGGCCGGTTATGGCCAAGGATAAAGAACCTGTTGAGTTTGATTTTGATATGGCTTTTGTGGCCATTGGACAGAAAAGTTCTTTGTTAAAAAATTTTAAGGGATATTTTAATCTTTCACAAGATGGTTTTATTTTAACTGACGAATCCCATCGTACAAATCTTCCAGGGGTTTACGCTGCAGGGGATGTATCATCAGGCCCTTCTTCTGTTGTGGATGCCATGGCCTCGGGGAGGGCTGCTGCCAGGGGGGTTATTGGAGATATTTGCAAAAAGAATATTAATATTAATATGCACACATACCGGCCCGGTGATGTGGAATTTTTAAAGATCCCTGAAGATTTGCCCTCCAGGACTCGTCCTGCTATTTCTGAAAGACAGCCCGGGGTCAGGAAGGATAATTTTTCAGAAGTCTGCATGGGGCTAAGCGAATCCCAGGTTTTGCTTGAGGCTAGCAGGTGTCTTCAATGCGGAGTCTGTTCCGAGTGCATGGAGTGTGTAAAAGTATGTGGAGACATAAAGGCGATTAATCATGGCCAGGTAGGTTCTGAAATTACAGAGGTTTGCGGAGTTGTTATAATCGCAGATCAGGAATTAGCGCCAACTGTCAGGGGGGATGATGTTATCCGCGCCTATGGCCCCAAAGCCGCCAGGCCTGATGTCTATGCAGAGATTATGCGGGGGTATGCAGCGGCAGCAGAAGCAATGATACTCCTGCCTGAAATTTCACAAAGGCCAAAGGGGTATGGATTATCCTTTTCGCCACCGGATGCTGGGTTGCCGCCGGAGATCCGCATAGCTGTTTTTGCATGCAGGTGTAATAATTCTTTTGGCTGGCTCGATAAAATGACTCAGCATGTTGAAGGGTTGATTTCCAGGAAAAATGTAGTCTCTGCTGAAGTGATTAATTCGGCCTGTATTTCCGAAGGATATTCCCATATAATAAGGAGTGTCCGTGAAAAGGGTATAACCCGCCTGGTGCTTGCATCATGTGTTTGCTGCCCCCTTAACTTTGCCTGCAGTTCATGTACTTTTCAGAGGAATCGTCTAAAGGAAGCTCTTTTCACGGGTACAGGAATAAGCCGTTCCATGGTTGAGACCTGTAACTTACGGGGTGAAGCATTAAGACTTTTGAAGTCTGATCCTGAATCAGCCATGGAAAGATTTACCGGCCTTATAGATCGTTCAATCAAAAGGGCGGCACTGCTAAGGACACTCCCTTCCCCGGTGCGGCCCTATAATTTTACCACGGCGGTTATAGGTAATTCCGAATCGGCTATTTTTGGAGCTTTGACCCTTGCTAAAGCAGGTGTGGAAGTCTTTATATTTCCTACCTTAAACAGTGGGCTGACTGAATTTCCCAATCACCCCAATATTCAGATTTTTGAAGATTATGCCATTACCAGGCTAAGCGGATGTCTTGGAGATTTTCAAATATCTGTTGAAAAAGGTGAGTTTAAACAGGTAATTCAGGCAGGCGCCATTATCCTTGGGGAGAAATCACGGAAAAAAATCCCATTTATTATTCATGAAAAACTTCCTTCCAGGCCAATGCACGCTTTTATGCAAAATAAGGGTACCCCTGGAATTCCGTTTTTTTATCCCGGGTCAACCTCAATCGCCGGTCTTTTTCTTTCTGATCCCCCTGGTGTTAATATCTCAAATCGTAAAAAAGGGGCTGCGGCAGCAGTACAGGCCGCAGCTATTATGCCTTTGGGGCCACGACAGAGTAAGGGGTTTGTTGTGGTTGTTAATGAAGATTTGTGCAGGGGGTGTGGACGCTGTATTCGTGTCTGCCCTTATCAGGCAATAACATTATGCCCTAACTCTATTCATGGGTGGTGTGCATCTGTGGACGAAGCTACCTGTAAAGGCTGTGGCAACTGTATATCTGTTTGTCCTTCAAACGCTGCTGACAGCCCTTATCGTAATCAGGGTTTTCTTGAACAGTCATTAGAGGAATTACTAGAAGAATAAAAAGATGGAACAATATAAAATTTTATTATTTTTGTGCAACTGGGGACCATACGCCGCTTTTCAGAAACTTCAGGATATGGGGGGAGTAATACCTCCTGGTATAAGGATGGTTCGTATACCCTGTGCCGGGAGAATCAGTAAAGCCCTTCTGATAAATGCCTTTGAAAAGGGAGCAGATGGAGTTGCCCTTGTGGGGTGTACCTCGGGATCATGTAGATATGGAAGCGGAACAGCTACGGCTTCGGAGAATACCACCGATATGCGTAATATACTCGATCTTATGGGGATAGGTAAGGAGAGGCTCCAGCATGCCACATTCCTCCCCGATGAATCGGATAAAATGCTCAGGTTCCTGGAAAATTTTTGTGATGAAATCAGAAAAATTGGTCCAAGTCCGGTAATGCCGGCGGAAAGACCAGAGGCAGATGTCGATTTTACGCCGGCGTTAAAGGAAATTGCTTTATCCCATAATCTTTTTGCCTGTCAGGATTGCGGTAAATGTACCTCAGCCTGCCCTGTTTCCATCGTTGGAAAACCTTTCTCTCCAAGGGCCCTTGCAAACTCCATTAGTTCTTTAGATGTTGATTATGATTCAGTCAAAGATAATGTCTGGTCATGTTTGACATGCGGTTTGTGCCGTGACAGGTGCCTTGCTTCTGTTGATTTCCCGAATTTTATTCGGAATATCCGGTCTGTTTTTAATGATAGAAAAGACAGAAAAATAGAGTCCCATGGAGGTTTTTTTCATAAATTGATGCGTAC